>CALHWA010000028.1 GCA_938036845.1 uncultured Candidatus Saccharibacteria bacterium
GGTAGTATTGAGCGGCTTTGAGACGGTGGTCTTTGACCTTTTGGTAATACGTAACGTATTCGGTGCCAAGCTTGCGTGCGTTGTCATTTTCGCTGATGTTTTGCACTTTTTTGGCTTGCTCGATGCACGAGCCGTAGGTCTTGCTTGCTTCCTTTTCGATCTCGCTATCGGTTAGTGCAGGAGCGCTCGTAAGCGCTGCACTGCCACCCTTGCGGAAGTCAAAGTTTAGAATTTGGCGGTTGAGCGTGTTGGTATCGGCGCACTCTTTGATAAAGGTAGCGACGGTGGAGTAGTAGCTCGGCAGCTTGCCCAGTGCAGTGATGGCTTCGTCCGTCTCGTGCTTGTACTGCTCGTACGCACGCTTGATGTCTTCGTCGTGCACAGCGCGTGAGCTGCCCAGTTTGCTGATGAGCTCTGTGCGGTTGTCTGCAAATGCCTTGGTATCGATCGTCTCGCCACGAGAGAGTGGCTGCAGCAAGCGATCCTCGGTGCGGCTATGGCTGCGGATGAGCGCCTGGGCGTCTTGCAAGTCTTTGCGGCTTGGTGGTGCCGACTGCATGGCCACTATAATAATCACGACGAGCAGTACGAGGCCTACCGCACCAGCAATCAGCCCATACAGCAGCTTCTTATTTGCCAGCAGTTTATTACCCGCAAACTGAGGTGGCTGCGGTGTCTTGCTAGGCTGTGATGTGTTCATATTCATGGTGTTCGTTGGCGAGGTCATAGCTGGTTGGTTATGGCTAGGAGTGGGCTGAGTGTCCATTGCTTGTGTCCTTTATCTTCGTTGTTGATACTCAAATTAACTATAGACTATATATTATAGCAATAGTTGCAGTGAGCGCAAATTGACGGAGGAAGAGCTGTTGCGGTGTGCTGCATATAGTGATGTACCATTGTGCGTAGTATGCAAGAAACAAGCGAAAAAGCAATAACACCGCTACGAGAGATAGCGATCATAATGAGGAGATGATGAGAGCGCGCCAAGAACAAGGGCAGTATAATACACTCTCTGACCTCTGTATATTCTGTGTTTTGGGTGCTGTGTATGCTATAATGGCGGTATGAAAGTTGCGATTGCTGGGTACGACGTTGAGGGTCGTGCGACGTATGATTATGCGCGGCAGGTGTGGCCTGCGGCGGAGATTGTGATAGCCGATGAGCGACGCATTGCTGATGTGCCGCCTGGGGTGGTGGATGTATTGACGGGCCCAGATGCCTTTGCTCAGCTGAGCGATGCCGATATCGTCATGCGCACCCCTGGATTGGCACCGTGGCGGATCGAGACGGATGGGACGGTGTGGTCGGCCACGAATGAGTTCTTCGCACGCTGCCCTGCGCCGATCATTGGTGTGACGGGCACGAAGGGTAAGGGTACAACGGTGAGCCTCATCGCTGCTATGCTGCAAGCCCTTGGGCGCACCGTCCATGTGGTGGGCAATATTGGCCAGCCAGCTCTGGCGCAGCTGGCGCAGATTAGCCCTGATGATGTGGTAGTGTATGAGCTGAGTAGTTTTCAGCTGTGGGATGCCGAGCGTTCACCGCAGATCGCGGTGGTGCTGATGATTGAGCCCGATCACCTCGACAAGCACGTTAATTTTGCTGAGTATGTCGATGCCAAGGCGAACATTCGGCGGCACCAGCGGCCGGGCGATGTGTGTATTTATCATCCGAGCAATCCATATGCCGCGCAGATTGCTGAGTCGCTTGACACGGACGTTGCGCGTGGCAGCCTGGGTACGCCACCACCGGCGTATCGCTATGGCACGCCAGACGATGGGCTAGTGTATGTGAAAGATGGTGCCTTTTGGCAGGGTGAGCGGCGGCTTTGCGCAACGGATCGCCTGCAACTGCCGGGTGCTCACAATATTGAGAATGCTTGTGCCGCGCTGAGCGCAGTGCTCGCCTTCGACCCACAGGCTGTGCCGCAGCGCCTGGCGGAGGGGCTGGCGAGCTTTGCTGGCTTGCCGCATCGCTTGGCCTTCGTGGCAGAGCAGGATGAGGTACGGTATTATGACGACAGTATTGCTACCACACCGGGCAGTGCCATTGCAGCGCTGCGTGCCTTTGCAGAGCCTAAAGTTCTCATCGTTGGTGGGGCAGACAAAGGTGGTGATTACGAGCCACTGGCACAAGAGGTGTATAATCAAGGTGAGTCTGTCCGCGCTATCATTACGATGGGAGCGAATGCTTCGGCGATTGCAGCGGTATTACAAAACTATGATGTTGCTGCACCTATCATAACGCTTGGTAGTGTGCCCATGACAGAGGTCGTGGATACTGCTAAGCAGGTGGCCGAGCCTGGTGATATCGTCATCCTAAGCCCCGCTGCCGCGAGCTTCGACCAATACCGTAGCTATGCCGACCGTGGTGAGCAATTTATTGCAGCGGTGCAGGGCGGCGGAGTGTAAGCTATTTTGCGATTGAGCAGGATATACTATAATATATACAAATAACTATATAACTGATACAAGATAAGGAATCGATAGCCCAATGAATCAGCAACCATATACCAACTCACCGCAGCCTGCCGCCGCGCCGCAGTATAGCAAGGGGCAGCTTGCTGT
>CALHWA010000029.1 GCA_938036845.1 uncultured Candidatus Saccharibacteria bacterium
GGTTTTTTTGCCAGCCTTTGCCAAATAATAGGCAACATTAATCGCCGTTGTTGTTTTGCCAACACCACCTTTTTGATTTGTTACACAAATTACTGCCGTCATGTCCCGTATTTCCGTTTATCCTCTCCATTATAGCATAACCCACATTGGTTAGTGAGGTGAGGTAACAGAGTTATACACAGGATAAGGAGGCTTTTTCGCGTGATTACCTCTGTGGTGTTTACATTGGCTACCCAAGGCCTACCTCGCGCTACTTCACTATGCTACCCACTCGAGGGTTTTCTTAAGTCTGATCATATTATACCTTCGTGTTGAGAAGAAAATTCGCTACACCCCTCACACTCCTCTAGAGTAAGGTGACGCAATAGTGACTTAAGAGAAATTAGTGTTACCTATCTAACGCAAAGCAAAGAAGGTTGGGTCATCAAGCTCATCGTGCGCATGCGCTGAGGTTGCACTATCAGGCTGCTTGGCCAGTGGCACCGGGCCATCTGGCTGAGCCTGCACAGTATGCGGCTGGTGGTGTAAGAGCTGCGCCGGGATTGTGGTGCGTGGCTTGGCATGCTGAATGGAGAGAAGTGATGGATCGCGTGGCGCAGCTGACTTAGGTGTGGTGCTCGCTGGTTTTTTGCCTGGAGAAGGAGTGGCTGGCTTGGCAGCTTTGCTGAGAGCAACAGGCTTCTTCACCTGCTTACTAGATTGAGCACTTGATTGTCCAGTAGTCGCCTGCTCATCGCGTGCTTCACCACCAGCTGGCTTGCGTCGGCGACGTCGACGGCGCTTGGCTGTACCTTCACCCGTAGTGGTGGCTGACGATGCCGAAGCCCCCGTTTGACCTGCCAACGTTACACTCACCCCGGTACTGCCCGGGTGGATCCGCTCATTGATGGTATCCTCTACTGTTTGGCGCGACTGGCTATACAGCTCACGGCTATGCTCAATAATGCGCGACAAATGGCTCCGCTTAGCCTCAGGCAAGTTAAGCGTAGTCGCACTAAAGGCTGGTGCCTTTTCACCATTAATCACCATGTTAATGATAAAGTTGCGATTATGCATCTGTGTGAGGTCGTTCTCCTCAAACTGCGGTTCAAATTGTTTGGCAAGAATCGGGCTGTCGTCTGGCGAGACGCGGAAGCTAATCATCGTCCCGACGTTGCCAAAGACCGCATCACGCACCGTTGGCTCCATCTGCGAGATATATTGATTAGCCACGGTAAGGTTGAGTCCATACTTGCGTGCCTCGCTCAGGATAGTGGCAAAGCTATCAGTTGCGAAGTTTTGGAACTCATCGACATAGAGATAAAATGGCCGCCGGTCATGAATATCGAGGATATCGCTCCGACTCATCGCCGCCAGCTGGATCTTTGTGACTAAGAATGAACCAAGAATTCCCGCATTATCCTCGCCAATCAACCCCTTCGACAAATTCACTACCAAGATCTTGCCCTCGTCCATAATCTGGCGAATATTAAATGACGAGTGTGTCTGACCAATAATATTGCGGATAATGGGATTTGCCGTAAAAGCTCCCACCTTGTTGAGCACTGGCGCAATGGCCTCCGTCTGGAACTTCTCCGACCAGCTGGCAAACTCCACATTCCAGAACTGCCGCACCACCACATCGTTGCAGTAGCCGATCGTCTCTTTGCGGAATTTTTTGTCCGTCAGCATGCGGGTGATATCGAGCATGGTAGGCTCGGGCCGATCGAGTAGTGCCAAAATAGTATAGCGCAAGATATATTCCAGCCGCGGCCCCCAACTGTCGCCGAACATCCGTTTGAGCACACCAATCACCTCTGATGAGATCGTCGATTTCTGCGCTGGGTTGGTAACCTCCAGTGGATTAAAGCCAATCGGGTGCTCGACGTCTGCGGGGTTAAAATACACCACGTCATCTAGCCGTGCCTCGGGAATGAACTTCATATTCTCGATGGCAAAGTCGCCGTGCGGGTCGATGATGGCATAGCCTTGATTATGGTAAATATCACTCAAGGCAAAGAGCTCCAGCAGGCCACTCTTCCCCGCTCCTGTCTGGCCGATGATATAGACGTGGCGCGAGCGATCGCTCCGCAGCATGCCAAACTGGTGATTGATCCCCCGAAAGTTGGTCAGACCAAAGGCCGAGATCTTCTCGTCGTCAGCTGCATGACCAGTGAGGACAGGCAGACGGTTGGGCGGTTCGGCGGTTTTGTTGCTTGCCCAGACAATGTTGGGCGTCTCGACATTGGTGTGCGGCAGATGGAAGACACTCGCCATCTCCTCAATATTGAGCAAAAAGCCGCGGTCGGCAAAGAGGCGCAACTTATAGCGGTTGAGGTCTTCCTTGCGGAAGCTATCGTGGCTCATGGTGAAACCATTGAGGTTGGTGCTGTTGTATTGCTTGAAGGTGCCAATGATCGCCTGCATGCGTAGCCGGGCATCAGTGGTGCTATCACCGAGGTATGCAACGCGAATCTTAACCTGGTAACCCAGCTTGGCGGCCTTTTTCTCGGCTTCGGCAATGCGGGTTTTGTCGCGATCAGAGAGCTCCGTTACCGTCGTCATGTTGCCTTCGGGTGGTTGCCACAGCGCCATGAGAAACTGGCTAAACCACCGCGCCTTTGGGTGAAATGCTTCGCCAAAGAACCCACCGCCGCGCACGCGCTTGACCCACGCATCGGATGCTTTGTGCCAGTCATCTGCCACGGGGCGCACCAAAATTTGGATCCAAATCTCATCATCCGTATCCTCCAACTTGGCTAATGTACCTGTAATACCGGCCAGTGGATCGACCTCAAAGCTCTGAAAAGTCTTGATCGGCAAAAACTCACTCTCTGCCAGCACAACCTCTGCTGTATAGACGACATGGTGCTGCTGCTCGTGTGCTGTATAGTCGGCTGTGGCAGTGTGGATTTGCACCGTGGGATACTGCGAATAAATCTGACTCTCAACGAAGTTGCGTAGTGCACGCGGCGTCCAGACATAAAACTGAATCTGCCCACCGACTGACGCAATCTCAAAGCTGAGATGCTCTTGGTAGCCATCATTAATTTTGAGTTCGCGCGCATCGCGCAAGATACCGTGGAGGCTGGCAAACATTTGCTCAGCTGCGAGCTCAGACTTGTCATTAGCACGGGGAATCTCGAGGATAAGCAGCTCACTCTCGACCTCGCGCAGTACATCAACCTGCCGGTTGTTGCGCCACGTCAAATAACCGAGGAGGATCACCACTGGCACCCACACATACCACTGCAGAATAATCGTGAAAAACGTCGTAAAAAATGCCATAATGACGCGCTTTGATTATAGCATGGGACATGTGTTTTGACAAGGTATGTACGCAATTTGTTCAATAGATTTGCTAAGACGACGAGAATTAACTCTTTCGCTACACGGCCACTGGACTTATGACGCCTCACAGCTGCTTTGGTATACAGAGCAGCAACTATATCTTATACCTCATCAGATAGCCGAGCTATTGGATAAACAAAGAGAGCAACGACACTTTGATATTTTGGAATTTAGCAATTGCCCTATTGCTACAAATTCACCACACCCGTCTCGACCTGCTCGGCGACAAAGGCAGCACCCAGGACGCGTTCAAGGCTGGAGATCATCTCGTTTTCAACTGGTTGGCAGGTTGTCATCGTCACGTATGCCAGACCGGTCTCGGGCCAGGTACGCGCTGCGATATGTGCTTCGGGCAAGAGAAGCGCCACACCAATGCCATATGGTACATAGTCGTGGCTCACCGAGCGCACCGCCGAGAGCCCCGCTCGCCAGGCAATCTCACGCAAAGCTTGCTGCACAACAATCCGGCTGTTGAGGCATACTGCGCTTCCACCGGTGATTTTAAATGTCATTGTTTGCAGCTGCTCTGCTTTCATGGAGATATTTTATCATATTTGCAGCTATTTCCGGGGAGAATTATAGCAGGAGACAATAGCAAAGACGGCCACCAAATAATATACTTCAGAACCACCTTTAGCAGTAGCTTTTCCTCTATTACTTCATTTGGACAAAGTGCAAAAGCTCACTGGTATCAACAAGCATTTTGTGCTAGCTCTGGGAGATTGCTGTGTGAGGAGATATTCCACTCCCCCAAGCAGTAAAATTGACGATTTGTCCTGCGATGCTATACTAGCATTATGATTGATGCACTCACGAATACCCTCACCAAACTCTGCCAACCCCTCCCCCGCATGAGCGCTGCCATGAAGCAGTGGTTTCGTGATAACCTCTGGGTTATGATGCTGCTGGTTGCGGTTGTTAATGCTGGGTACGGCGTATCCTTGCTTATCCAGCTATATCAGGCTTTTACATCAAAGGTAAGTACTTGGCTGATGATGGTTGCGCCACAAGCATCTTCGTCGCTTACTGCGCGGCGAGTTTATCTTGTCGTTGCGCTGCTGTGCGTCATTGCTCAGGGGGTCATTGCTGGCCTTGCAGTCCTCCCCTTGCGCGAACGGCGCAAACAGGGCTGGGCGCTTGCGGTGTGTAGTGCACTAGTGATTGGTCTCTTTGCGGTGATTGGCTTCATCCTCAATATATTTATGATGCCACTGGCCGTGCTGGTGTCGCTCATGTCGCTACTGTTTGCGCTGGCGGCGCTATATGTTGCACACGAAGTGAAGGATGAGTTTTAATTTAATACTTCTAAATTACACACCTGCCATCTTGGTCAATAGCGCCTGATGGGTTTACACCCTCTGTCTACTCCCCACACTCCCTGCTAGCACAACGAGAGAATGAATAAATCAATAGAGATATTCATTTCGCGTGCGAAGCTAGAAAACTTATTTGCTTGGCGACAAGCTACCATTCTTCGAATGAACTAACAAGAAAAAGGGTGAGCGGGCAATACGATAAGCCGCGTAGTTTCGACGCAAACAGCTTGAAAACCACCCCTGCCTGTGCTACAGTATCTACAGCGATGGGGTGTCGCCAAGTGGTAAGGCAACGGGTTCTGGTCCCGTCATGCGGGGGTTCGAATCCCTCCACCCCAGCCAAGCTGTATAACAGAGTGAGTGACAAGGTTCCGTGATCTTTAGCTACCATGAATAACTACCTCTGTTGTAAAGCTTGGTCAAATAGGAATTATCGTCCAGTCCGGAGCGGCTGGACGGTTTGTTTTGTGATTTGGTTCTGTGACTTTCTGCTAGTATCCGCTATTTGACATATAATAAGTATCAATGAGTAAGAGCAGCGATAAAGAGCTATACATGCAGTGCCGTGACGCATATCGTGAATGGCTTGCAGATCAAAAAACAGATGATCGAACACTGCACAAAAAAGTCAACGACAGAATCGCGATGCGTGCCGAATTTGACAGTAAGCTTCTTAATATGGTCTACAACAATGATGAATATGATAGACGGGCGCTAGCGGTAAAGCCGCAGCACCAACAGAACAAGACCTTTACAATTTACTTTCAGATATATTTTCTATCAAAAAGCACAAAAACAGATTTATTTAAAACACGGCTTACGCTTTCCGGCATTAAGTTTACCTGGTGTAGTGAGCGCGATTTTTGGAGGACAGTAAAGAAGACTGGTGATATAAGAGAGTATCGATGGCGTCGGAGTGAAGTATTTCCGAAGCTTGATAACGAGTCTAATACCTATACTGTTAAGGCTAAGGTCGCCAATCGCAATATGGAAGCGGCTGTTAATAAAGCCGCCAGAACCTTTCAGGGATTCATGGACTGTATTAATGTTGTACAAGTATTTAATTATCAGGAGCGCAATCTGTTGTATGGTCCGAGCAGCAATAAGACGGCTATAAGTAGTGTCGGCATATTTATAGCCGAGAGAGACGGCAGGGCTGAAATATTTTGGTCTACAACAAGGAGACATGCCCTGCCTTCAGAAAAGCTTAATGCTCTAGATACTGGCAAAAAGGGCTTTCTTAGGGTCTTGCTGAGGGCATTTCAGGATAATAATTTTGCCGCTGCTGAGCGGTTGAGGTGTGTTGTTATGGAATTTGCATCTGCACTGGACGCGGAAGATGTAAATCTTGGCTTGTTGGGGTTTTAGAGGTGTCTAGAAATTACCACCAGAAAAGCAAATGGCCAAACTCGCAGAGAGGCTGAGGTATTGGATATATTTAAAAATTATATCCCTGGAGAGAGATATTGGGAGCAGCAAGGATTCCTGATAAAGGAGACTCGTAATATCTATGTCCATCAGGGTGTCTCTAGCACGGGAGGCGCCCCTGACTACTACCTAAACTGGTCCAAGCAGTACGCTGAAGCTGCTATTAGAATATTAATCTGGCTTTATAATAATTGTGCAACATGGAGAAGTGACGATGATATAGATATATTTTTTGATTACTATAGCCAATCAAACCGCAAGCTTGAACTGGCTGAAAAGATATTAAGGAGCCGTAGCGTTCGTGTTGCACAGCCGTGACTTATGAGCTTCTGGGGCCTCTATTCTTTCGCTTCTCGTCTTTTGTTAAATAAATAGATAAATTGTTTTACCATAGCTTCCTTAAATTCGGGTGATTTCTCATTTCCTACCTTTGCGATAGTATGAATATCACGTACCCTCGGACGCTCGAACAGGACAAGGTCTGACTCCTTCGTATTTATTAGGTTGCCATATCGGGGATCAGACGTGATAATTTGGTGTATAGTATCAATGCTAATAATAGCATCTATACTGAGTATTGCGTCTAGTGTTAAATCTCTATATGTATGGTTACTTTTTCCTATAGTGTGCCAGACTCCTGCAAATTGCAGTACAAAGCTTATCGCGTCATCTGCTGACCGTATCTTCCTCCCTAGATATTGACCAGTTTCCTCTCTACTGGAAGGCTCGGCCCATCTTGCGTACAGTCGTATAGACGAGCCACCTTGACTAGGCGACGGCAACTTATCATTGTCGGCGAAGCGCCTGATAGATCGCAGCACGACAGCTTTGTATTGTTGCATCTGGGATCTTTCCAATTTAATTGAATGACTACCCCTTCCTGTACCATAATGGATCACGTGGTCCATAGTACGCGAGAATGTATCTATCCTGGCCCGGCTGGAAAGGTGCTGGAGGATAGCATACAATCATGGTACAATAGTGATTATGCTAGAAGAAAACATCATCCACAAAAAATCAGCCGGCGGAATAGTTTGCTGCTCAAAAGGCAAGATCCTCACACTAAATGTAACCAAATACGGTGAAATCGTATTTCCAAAGGGGGCCATTGAGCCTGGTGAAAGCCCAGAAGAGGCAGCAGTTCGCGAGGTTTTAGAAGAGACTGGCTATCATGTTAAGGTTAGAGCTCCGCTTGGTGAGGTGTCCTATGAATTTGACGAGGACGACGGCAAGCGATATCGAAAGACGGTTTATCATTATCTGCTGGAATTGGTGGACGAAAACGAAACCCCAGAGCCCAACCGAGAAGAGCACGAAAATGATGAGGGTATAGAAAATTTGTGGCTTTCGATCGAGGACGCCAGAAAGCACTTGACGCATGAGGACAGTAGACAGAAACTCGAGGATGCGATTACTCTATTGAGGAGCTTTCATCCTTAGAGCGAGATATAGCGAGAGATATGCCACATAGGCCCAGTTCTCTTGCGAATATTTCGTCAAATTCTGGTATTGATAACTCTGGCCTTTTAATGCTTAATCGGTTAAATATCCTTTGGCTTATGCATTCTCGTATAAATACATATCTTTGCATTTCGTATATAATATGCAAATCACTTCGCCTTTGGTTAATTATCTTTTCCCTGGTTAAGTCTATTTTTTCTTCAACTAACCGTAGTCTGCGGTCGCGAACATTTTCGTATTCTATGATTCTACTATCATAGTCAAGAGTCTCACGAAGCGACCCCCCATATATAGAAAGTCCACTTTCACATAGACCTAAAAAGTTCTCATAATAATCCGTCAAGGGGTTATTGGGAGGGTTGGTGCTATCCGGATCGATGATTGTTATGTCTATAGGTATTTCTCCGAATCTTACGTTCATTTCTTGTCGACGACCTTGGGAATCTTCAATAATCGTATTTTTATAAAATATCTTATCATGAAATTCAGCTTTTGCGCTATCAAGATCGCCAACAACCACCACTGTATCGATATCAGACCCCGGTCCAACACACCTATCGATGAGGTAGCTGCCAATGATAGAAATGGACTTTATGTCAGCGTCAATCCTATCTACTAAAAAATTTGCCAACTCATCATGAATGACAGTATTAGATTTCTCTCTGTTATTTGCCATAGCTACTATCCTCGGATAAATATAATTTTTTATCACCAGACTCGATTCGTCCAAGTTGCATCTCAAATATACACAGCTCAACTGCGCCCGGATTTATAATCTTATGCTTTTTGCCGCGACGAATAAGAACGCGTTCGTATCTAGTAGCTACGTGTCTTTTTATGTCGCCAACTTCATCTTCGAGATAATAGACCACTTTACTGTCTGGAATCCATATCTCGTCATAGTTATCATGGCTCTCAAGCGCTATCGATGCATTTGGTTTAAATATTAAAAACTTTTCTCTATATATCACTTTGTCGCCGTGGTGATCGTTGCGTAGTATTACTGACTGCCCCCAATCTCGAGCGGTGGAGCGTTCTATTTTAGAAATGGCTGCTTGTTTTGTCAAATCAAACATCTTTAACGTCCTTTATTTCTGCATAGTCAAAAAAATTATGGTTTTTTATGCCCGTGCTGTCGCCTATATAGCGAACATATTCATTTAATAGTGTATCAATTTTGCTATATATCTCTTCTGCTGTCTTTCTATCAAAATGAGAGTTGAAGTTATATAGCTTCAGGCATCCATAAGATTTGCCCATATACTTATAGGAACGAGAGCAGCTGAAAAACACTCCTATTTTATGCTTCTTGGCTTTTTCTAAGAGGAAGCTATAAAAGCCTATATTAAAATCTTTGATCTCGTCGGCAATGTCTTGATTAGTATCTATGTCGATGTTAAGATCTCGATATTTTTCCGGCTTAAGAATTAGAAAAATTAAATTGGAGTTTTCCTCAGAATTGCATACGATAGCGTTGGTTTTGCTAAACTTGCTCTTTAGCAAAAAGAAGGCTTCTGTATGATTTGCTAGTATCTTGGTAAAGCCCTCCACCCCAAGAGTTTTGAGTGTGCTATAGGCAGACACTGGGCCGTGTGGCGATCTTGAAGATTCAAGCGTAAAATCATAGGGAGCATATTCGGAGAAAGTCATATTCTCATCCTCTGAATACTTCCCTTCAATAGCAAACAGAGAACGCTTGTCTTTTACAAGAAATACTGAGCTTACATAGCTACAGTATCCTGTCTTGTGAAAGTCTGCCGCAAAACTATCCGCAAACTTGATCTGTTGAGATGCTATAGTCTTTGCTTTTAGCACCGACAATACTCTAGGGCAAATATTTAGGGGGTTCTTATTGAAATCCTATCTAGATAATAAAAGATAGATCCAACCCAGCACACTATCTACGTGTATATGAGGAGTGTAGTCTAAGCTGTATACTTTAACAATATTATCTACCATAGCCCTAACTGACTTCACGTCATCAAAAGTATGGTTATTAGTTGTCATGCCATTCAGTATAATCAGCGGAAGACGACCACCTTGTTTTATTATTGAGATAAAAGAAGACTCAATATCCTCGACTCGAACAATGCCATCATAGGTTGCTAGTCTTATGCAA
>CALHWA010000030.1 GCA_938036845.1 uncultured Candidatus Saccharibacteria bacterium
CTCACACTCCTCCTCCCCACACTCCCTCCGATGGAACACTATAAGGGTCGATACTCCCCGAGTATCGACCTCTTGCGCTGGGCTGAAAACCGGTCATTACGACCGGTTTTTTACACTCCATCGGGGGTAGTGCGAGAGATAGTTTGGGCTAGTGGCGGTAAGCCATTATCAAAATTATTTACTATACACCAAACTGCTCTATCGCCAGACAAGAAAATATTTGGAGGCCAGCCACTCAGCGAGCGGAAGATCACTATAGTATAATCTGGCCGGAACATTTTCGGTCTGGCGATAGAGTGACATAGCTGTTGCTTCATAATGTTCTGGCACGGATAGTGTAATAGAACTCTACCCGCGTGCACTAGCGTTGGTCTCTAGATATTTTCTTACACGAGGCTATGGGGTGTCGCCAGCATCCACAGAGGTCGCCTGCAAAATTGGTTGTAGTTTTCACAAAACCCCTTGCCAAGCACCACATCTGGCGTCTATAGTAGGAGCTAGACGCTACATATATAGCGAGCACACATAAACACGGGAGAGACAAACAATACAGCTTGGCTCCAGGCGTGCCCTGGTGGCTGGTTTTGTGCACCGTATAGTAAGGAGCCCAAGGGGAGGGATGATGACGATTCATATTACCAAGCGCGATGGCACGACCGAGCCATTCGACACAACCAAGATAAATGCCACGTTGCTGGCAGCAAGCCAGGGGCTGGCTGATCCGCTGCAGAAGATCGTGCAGATTGCCAGTGAGCTGCAGCTAACGCTCTTTGATGGGATGACGACCAAGCAGCTGGAGGAGACACTCATCCAGACGACGGTGCAGAATATTAAGGATGACCCAGACTACGACACGATTGCGGCGCGCCTGCTGCTGGGCACGATCTACCGCGATCTGCTGGGCGTATATACCACTGATGAAGAGCTGCGCCAACGTCACGCTGAGGCCTTCCCGCGCTATATTCGTCAGGCAGTGGCTGATGGCTTGCTTGACCCCCGCATGCAAGATGAGACAATCTTTGATCTCGAGCGCCTGGCTGCCGCACTTGACCCTAGTAAAGACAGACTCAGCAAATATCTTGGCGTGGTGACCAACCGCAATCGCTACGCCCTGCGCAAGCAAAACGGTGAGCCGCTCGAAGTGCCGCAGTTTACTACTATGCGCATCGCCATGGGTCTGAGCTACAATGAGGAACACCCGACTGAGGCAGCCATTGAGTTTTACCAGCACATGGCTAATCTCGAGTACAGCCCGGGTGGGA
>CALHWA010000031.1 GCA_938036845.1 uncultured Candidatus Saccharibacteria bacterium
GACGAACCAAGCGATGCCGAAGATGACGAAGAGTCGGCCGAGACGGTTGACGAAGCGGTCGATAGTGTCGATATGGCCATCGACCCCGAGGCGGCTGCTCACTTTGCCCAGGAGAATGAGACGAATATTTGGGATCAATCGATGGATGACGATGAGGATGATACCCCGGCCTTCTTGCGCCGCCGCCGCAAAAAGGAGGCGGACGCGTGACGACCCACCGCGACAAGATTGGCAACAGCCGTGTGTTGGAGTCGCGTGAGTCGGCTGATGGCGTGACGATTCGCCGCCGTCGCGAGACTCCTGATGGACACCGCTTTACTACCTATGAGCGGATCGAATACCCAACGATTGCAGTGCTCAAGCGAACGGGCTCGCGCGAGCTCTTTGATCGAGCGAAGCTCCGCGCCTCGGTGCGTCGCTCGGTCGGTAAGTTCTTCAAATCGGAGCTAGAGCTGGAAGCAATTATTGATGCAGTGGAGGACCGGATCCACGATGCGGGCGAGAATGAGATTGAGTCGCGCGTGATTGGTGGCTTCGTGCTCGATGAGCTCGCCGCGCGCAATGAGGTGGCGTATGTACGCTTTGCGAGCGTGTTTTATAAATTTAAGACGCTAGACGACTTCGTTAAGATATTAGAGCAGCGTCGGAGTGCTAAACAGCAAGAAAAACAGAGGTAGAACTTATGCGCGTCCTCATCATTTACCGGACAGAGAGCGACTATGCGCGCCGCGTCTTCGACTACTTGCGTGACTTTAGCCGGCGTACAGGTCATGCCATTGAGGAATTTGACCCAGATACACGTGAGGGGCAGTCGCTCTGCCGCACGTACGACATTGTGGAGTACCCCACCATCCTTGCCTTGGCGGATAACGGCCAGGTGCTGGGCATGTGGCGCGGCTTGCCACTGCCAACTATCGATGAAGTGGGGTACTATGCCCGCTAAAACGTCTAAAGTATACACTACGACCACTGTGGCGGTGGATGATGTGAGCCGCGCACCCTGGCTGCGTCGGCCTGGTATAGCGGCCTTGCTGGCAGTAGCTTTGGGTAGCGGTATGGGGCTGCTGGCATCCTTTGTTCTCTCGCTTGAGGCACTGCATTTGGCGCAGCACCCGGGTGGGGCACTTAATTGCGACGTCAATGCCGTGCTGAGCTGCTCCACAGTAGCGCAGCATTGGTCGGCGACGGTGTTTGGCTTCCCCAACAGTTTCGTTGGTATGATGACCGTGCCGGTGATGATAACGGTAGTAGTAGCACTGCTGGCTGGGGCACGTCTGCCGCGCTGGTTTGTGCGGAGTGCCTGGGGCGGCGCTGTGCTGGGGATGATTTTTGCACTGTGGATGTTTTATATGAGCTTCGTCATTATCCGCGTGCTGTGCCCGTGGTGTCTAACACTCGATGTTGGTATGCTGCTGATCTTCTTTGGGATGACGCGCTACTGCATTGAGGCTGGGGTGATTGGTGGGGAGCGCACCAAGCGTTTTGCTCGCCATGGCTACGATGTGCTGTGTGGCGTGAGTGTGCTGGTGCTGGCAGTGGCGTTGATTATTGTGAAGTTTGGCGCGGAGCTGCTCTAGGCAGAGTTGTTTTTTGCACGGTGAAATTGTCGAGCTTGTCAGGATTGGCAAGCTTTTTAAAATGAACGGCATCTTGTATTATTCATAGTGTTCTTTTGTCTATTCATTGGTGCAAGTCATTATTTTCTCGCACCAGGGAGGCTGTGGTATGGTGCTAGCCACCGCTATATTGACGCAAGTGAGGCGCTCATTAGCTTGTGCTGTGTGCTTGGTGTTATAGAAAAATAATGTGCAAAATAATGTATGCTGAATTTTAACATAGCTATGAAGCTTAAGACGACGGGCTGCTAATATATAGGTTATTGTTTCGTGACGTAATCGAAACAGCAAGATAGAGAGGAAGATGCTGCCTATTAGCGAGCCTGTGCGTGTGAATATAACTAGCATTTCGTTCATTATGTAGTATTGATAGCGAATGTGTTGGCAGGCTTATGTGCATCATAAATTTGCTAGCGCATATGAGGATAGTATGCTAATGCTGCTGTGCTGTAGTAGATGTATTTTGTCTGAATAGCAACCGCAACACATTCAGCAGAAGGTGAGTGGTGCGTTTTGCTAAGTGGTGCAGGATTGAATGAGGGAGATGATGTGTTCAGCATGGCGGAGGTGTGAGATTGGCAGAGTGGTGCGAGTAAGCTTGATTTTTGCCGGGCCAATCGCTAGGCGTTTTTTGCAAGGTGGGTGAGCGAGGTGCGGTGTGATGATAAAAATATGATACGGCTTTTGGCTTGATGAAGGCAGATGAGTATTGGTTGCTATTTGCCGCAGAAAAATTTGTTGCAGCATGAGCGCGAAAGGCAAAGTAATAAGCAAAAATAATGCAATAGCGCAGTGCTTAACAGTAGGCATTTTTGTGAATAAAAAATGGCATATTAAAAAAATCATTTTGGTTGCATATTGAAAGCAATGAGTTGAGCGCGAAAGCTGCAGCACATACAAGACAAAGCGCGCGCCATTGCTGCACAACGCAGCATCTGGGTGTGGAACTATGCGAAGTAACAAGGAGGTGTGATGGCTGGTGGCGCGCTCATATTTTTTAAAAATCCACATGGTGCTTATAGCTAGCTAATTGCTGTGCCAGCTATGCCAAGACAGCATGTGCCTATTTTTACATACAGCAATGCTCAGAATCTGACTTGTCTTTATAGCGCAAAAATGAGACCACAGGATACGACATGAGGGAGGAGTGTGATCAACTGCTATAGCGAAGTATCGTGCAGTGCGGCAGGCCGGGCGCTCTATATTTTGCGCTGAGCGAAAATGCGGAATAATTAAAAATGCGCAAGCTGTACAAAACAAGCAATATGCAAAATATAATGTACAAAGAATTCGAACAGAATGACTGCACAGAAAAGTGGCTGCATGCGTGCCAAGCAGGCACAGTTAGCGGCACTCATGCACATTGCACACCGTATCGCTTACTGAACGTGCGGAATAGCCCACCATAGGGCGCTGTGATGCCCGAAAGCGCTGAGGAAGGGAAAAAGCGAATTGTAGCCTACTAAGCGCTAGACGAGGGATCCACAGCCTCTCAGGAGACGTAAGGGGCCTTTGACTGGATTAGCTGATGTAGATAAGCCTGCGCGCAGATATGGTGTGTAGAGCACAACATAGCTATGTTGTAAAAATAGAGTATCGTGAAGAGAGTAAATTGAGATTGTGTTGTATAAAATACAGGATATCATTGGTGGCGCGAGGTGACGAACAAGATGTGATATATACAACAATAACCCTCATATGCACGCGCTCTATATATGTATAAAAAACAACATACATAACCACAACGAAACAAATTCGAAAACAGAGACGGTAGGGCGATGGATTCACAACGTTGTGAGTAATAATATATATTGTATATATAACAACGATTGATGTGGTGACACCGAAAGAGAAATAACAGGGGTAAATGAGGCAATGTTGTTATAATTATAACGTTTATACAATTATGGATAGGAGAGGATGGTGTCTCTTTGCGAAGCATGGGTTGGCATATAGTAAGGACTTTTGGGTAGCGCTTCACCAGTGTATTAGCAGCTTTGCGGTGGTGGTTGGGACAGAGGTGGTCTTATTGTGTACTACCTATAATAATGGTATGCTAGTGATATGAAGAACAATACAATTTTACGCATTGGTGCTGGCGCGGCGTTTGTGGCGCTGGGTGGAATATTATTAAGCGAGAGCTTTGGCGTGCAATTCCATTACTGGCGGGAGTTTTGGTATGGTTTGTGCGCATTCGGATTTATCATGGTTGGTGTGCTCACGCTGCGCAATCGCAATTGGCTGTGGGGAGCGCTCTGGGTAGCAGTTGGCCTAACAATTGGCGCGAATGCATTTTTGCATAATAACGTTAATATTTGGCGAATGTTTTTGCCACTGGTGCTGATCGCGATTGGCCTGACGATTATTTTTAATTTGTCGCAGCGCCAGCGCCGTATCGCAAAAAAATCGTCGGACGATAATATGGTTGCCTCCTTCTCGGGCAACACGCGCAAGATAAAAGGCGAATTTGCAGGTAACTCGCTTTCGGCAGCGTTTGGTCAGGTGGATCTCGACCTGCGCCAAGCCAAGATAGAGGATGGTGCGGTGATTGATATTTTTATTGTGTGTGGTGGCATCAATATTATTTTTCCAGACAACGTCATCGTCAAGACGCAGGTCAATAGTATCTTTGGCGGGGTAGAGGACAAAACCAACGCTGCCAAGAGTGCAAAAAAGACTGTCTATATTCGCGGCGACTGCGTCCTTGGCGGGCTCGAAATTAAATAATTAGAAAAACAATAATTCGCTACAACACGCTTCTTGATAACAACGAGAAGCGTGTTTGTTTTTGTATTGAGGTACGCAGGCGGTGGAGTGTGGGCAGCACTGGCACGATAGTACGCTGTCCGATTTTTCAACTTCGCACTTGGCTTAAAAAATTTGCTGGTGCTATTAGTAATGAGCTGCATGTTTGCTATATGCAATTGATAAAATTTCTCGTTGCTGAATTAATCATTGTCACATATTGATTGTGGCGTTGTGATGTGAGAGTGGTTTCGTAACATGCGTCAGCGTTTTTTGATTTTGTGTACACTAATCGGCAAGGGCTGCGATAGCTTTGCGGTATTTGCGCATGATGAATTAATGCGCCTCGCTAGTAATAATAAATGTGCGCGACAGCAGCGTACACAAAAATGTACTACTTATAAAAAATAGTATGCAAGGTACCATGGTCTACCAATCTATTCGCTAGCCATATAAAAATAAATAAAAATGAACTACTATAAAAAATATTCAAATTTCATACAAGCACGTCTTGCAAGTTTTTCCTTAGCTACAACATATACACAAAGTATAAAAAATGTGCTGACAAGATTTTTGTATAAGGTATATGCAAATGTACTGCGCTGGCCATTCTTGCTATACTAAAATTATGAACCGCTGCCCCTGGGCTGAATGTAGCGATAGCGAGCGCACCTACCATGACACTGAGTGGGGTGTGCCGCTGTATGATGATCAAAAATTATTTGAGCTGCTCTGCTTGGAGGGCGCGCAGGCTGGCCTGAGCTGGAGCACAATTTTGGCTAAGCGGGCGGGCTACCGGCAGGCCTTCCACCAATTTGAAATCACAAAAGTAGCCGCCATGATGGATGCAGAGCTGGAGGCGCTTACTCACGACACGCGCATCGTCCGCAACCGGCGCAAAATTTATGCGGTGCGCAGCAATGCCCAGGCGGCGCTGCGGGCCACTGGCCAGTACGGTAGTTTGCAGGCCTACCTATGGGGCCTGGCGGGTGGTGCGCCAGTGCAACATCACTGGCATACTGCAAGTGGTATCCCCGCCGATACGGCTACGTCCCGGGCAATGAGTGCGCAGCTCAAGCGGGACGGCTTTGCCTTCGTCGGCCCAACCACGTGCTACGCCTTTATGCAGGCCGCCGGCATGGTGAACGACCACGTGGTGGAGTGCTTTCGGCACAAGGAGTGTGCGGCGCTGAGTAGTCGTCCTGCATGAGAGTAAAGAGGTATATCTCGCTAGATTAATTGAGCTATATCTTGATGTGTAAGTACTTTTGGTTTTGCGGCTAGTGCGCTACAATAGACCCAGAGGCATTTTTGCGTAGCTTGTGGTGCGCAAAATGAGTGGCTATCACCCACGAAGCCTGCGGGAAGAAATTGGTTTGTTATGTTCATAAAGAGCTGTGAATCTAAAGAGCCAAGAATAGACCCCGCCGCGAATGCTGCGACAAGGCAATAATCAAGTGCTGAAAGAACCAGACGGCGCGCTCCGGCCTATGCATATAGCCGCG
>CALHWA010000032.1 GCA_938036845.1 uncultured Candidatus Saccharibacteria bacterium
TGAAAAGAATGCATCTCTATCTCGCGAAGCAATATGAATCGAGGCAGATTCGCTCCAGCTCATACTAAATATACCAAACAATATACTCGGTACAAATGCAAATTTATTCGCAATCGCATACATACCATTTGCGGCTGCACCAATAAACATCGAAATAATAGTCCTGTCCGAGACATTGAGCACCCACCATGCGATATTATTTGGCAAAAGTGGAATAGCGTATCGCAGCATATCCGAACGCAACGATCGGTGCGTCTCGCCGTGCAGCAAGCGAATGCGTTTCTTGCGCCGAATAATCACTAATAGGTAGCCTATGCCTACCAAATTCGCGAGCACTAACGATATCATCAAACTAAAGGCGGGTAGCCGCATGACCGCAACAAAGATAAAGGAGCATAGTGTACTCACCACACCAATGAGTATGCTGGCGATGGAAAAATGCTTTG
The DNA here is from genome assembly GCA_938036845.1 of uncultured Candidatus Saccharibacteria bacterium. Taxonomy (GTDB): domain Bacteria; phylum Patescibacteriota; class Saccharimonadia; order Saccharimonadales; family Saccharimonadaceae; genus Saccharimonas. Next base: position 447 of record CALHWA010000032.1, read on the forward strand.
CATCACCAACTCCTCGCGTAAATTGCAGTAGCACCGCAGATACAACAGAGAGAACAATATTGAGGCACACAAGAGCTAAGTATGGAATAGTAACAAACAGCGACCCAATCACCAACAGAGCGATGGCCACCCCTGTGATAGGCAGCACTATCTTGAATATCGTCGATAGAATGCTACTAAGCCTGTTCGCATCGTCGCGCGAATCGATCGCAAACCGAAATGCCGCAAATTCGAGCTGAACCGACAAGATTGGCGCAAACAAAGCAATATACGTCAGGATGAGGTCAACCTGCCCATAGTCACTTGCGGACAAATAAAATGTATACAGAGGAACAAGCAAGAATGCCACGGCCTGCGTCGTGATCTTGCTAATCGTGAGGAGGGCGGTGTTTTTTATGAGCTCGGTAGATCTGCTCATATGTTTTTTACCGCCTTGTCAAGAAACTCAAATGATTGCTGACGCCTCTTGGCAAGGTTTTTTTCGTAGGCTGTATAATCAACGGCAGATCGTAAATCTTTTTCCGTATCATCTTCTGGCAGAAGTCGATCCGACAATGCAAGGCTATCCACGAGCGAAAGAATCCGATCGTCTTTGTCATAATTCATTCCTTTATTGTACAAGATCCAGAAGTTCTTTCTATACTGGGCACAAAATATCACACCATGGAAGGATGCCGTAAATACATATTTGGCATGACGTATATACCATAAGTATTTCCCTGGGTTCTCATCTTTTGGTAGGATATAACCCTTTGCTGCCCCTTTCATTTTGAGCCAGGTATCAGGCTGCCATATAACGATCTTGAGCCCTTCTTCTCGAGCGAGTTGCTGTATCCGTTGTTCAAACTTACGCGACACACTCACTGCATAAATAAAGATATAATCCTTCTTGATATGCTCTGTGGGCAACTCTTCTCCATCGCGATAATCACCCCCATCAATGAGCAGCGTTGGGTCGAGTACCACAGTGCTCTTGATTGCAAAATCTTCGGCTAGCCATTTTTGTCCATTTGGCTCTCTGACCGAGATATGATCAAAATCTCGTATCATGTCGCGAATGGCTTCGGGATGATTAGTATTGCTACTTACTCGCCGTGCACCAAATGAGGCCGCGTATGATATCTTTGGCTTCTTTTTTTCAACAAAATTCAAGAAATAGGCAGGATCATAATCATCAATCATTATATTCCACACCTGGTCACTCCCCGCAATATACGCATCGTACCCAAAATGAGCCTCTTGCAATTCTTTATTAGTGGTAAATGTGCGGTCAGACAACCTAAGGTACTTCTTTATATACGCATCGTAGCTTATCTGATTCTTCTTGAGCCTATTGTAGATAAATGCCCGCCCGACATTACGCAGCATGCCCTTTGCACTATTGTCTCCACTAAAGACTGAATAGAGCTTTTGCTGACCAGGGCTCGAGAAGTCGATAAATTCGGGCTCAATGCCATATCGCGTTTGCAAGACTTTTTGCAGTGCATATGCCTGCATAATAGACCCGCAATTATGCGAGCGATGAAAGGTGATAATGCCGACTTTTTTCATAAGAATACCCTCGTCTTTTAGATTTTTATCAATTTTCTAATTACAATAAACCCAAGGTTGGCGCCAAGACAAATAATCAGTGCCGCCCGTATTCGACCACTGTGCTTGACGTCTCGGCTCAATAGTGTGCCCCACTTGAGCCGCCGGACGGTACGTTTGATTTCGTCAAATTCTCTTGGGAATTTTTTGCGGCTTTCATACATCAATGCACCGTATGATGCCGAGGCAACAAATAGGTTATTGTCCATTGCCTGGACGAGTTTCTTTGGTGGATTGTGAAGTGCTCTGCCTGTCTTTTGCATATTCTCAATCGCTTGGTAGTGTCGAATGTTAAATTCCTGATGCACGGCGCTTGTCGGGTTAGCTCGATAGTAATAGAGTCTGCGATTGTCAACCGCAATACAGCGCGCCGATATAATCGCGCGGGCCAAGAAGTCGAAGTCCTCCCCTATCGCCATCTGAGAATCAAACCGGATATCATTGCTCGTAATAATCTCTGTTTTGTACAATTGACACCCATTATTACCCTTCTCAAGCCGCCCATTATATAGTGCGGTTAACGCCTCAGTGCGAGTAAAGGCCGACGCCGACGCAGCAACTGGGATAGTCGCATCCAAGAAATCCTGCCGCTCTGCATCACCAAGCAGGTGCTTTGGTGTACTCACTATATCGGCATCAGTCGCTTGTGCATCAGCCAGGAGATTCTCAATATACGTTGGGTGGATTGAGTCATCTGCATCAACGAAGGTGACGTAACTTCCCTGCATTCGCTTAATGCCTTCGTTGCGGGCTGAGCTTACGCCACCATTTGGCTTATCAATGACGACAATCCTCGAGTCCTTGCGGGCAAGATCATGAGCAATCTCAAGCGACCTATCCGACGAGCCATCATTGACGATGATAATTTCTAGTGTGCGATGCGTTTGGGCAATAATACTCTCAATGCATTGGCTAAGGTAGTGCTCCATATTGTAGACGGGTACGACAATGCTAACGAGTGTTTTGCTGCTCATACAAAGCTCCTTTCTGAAACAGTGAAACCATGAGAATCGGCAAGATGAAGTTCTTTGCTGCAATATCGAAGAAGGCTTCTGCAAATCCATACAGGATGATGAATAAGAATAGAATATACATCTTCGTCGAGCGTTCTCGCCGCATCCCCTGCCAAAAGACGAAGGCAAATATAATAAAGCCAATGATGCCATAGCGAGCATATACATACACCGGGAAGTTATCGACCGGAGGCGTCCCGTACTGGGCCTTATTGTACACCTCATCCGATCCAAATACCGATGGAGTGTATTCTGATTGCAGATATTGATCAATCAACTTGGGCCTGCCAGACATAACCCTATTTGCTAGGTCATTATCAACAAACAATGCCGCACCAATGCACGATACAAGAAGGCCAAGAATAAACAAATATGGTGCTATGGTACTTTTCTTGCGCTCACCATGCTTGTGGAGTAGCAGCCTATAGGCTGGAATGAAGGCAAGGCTCAGCAAGAAGCCCGTGCGACTACCAGTCAGAATACCAACAGCAATACAAGCAATCAAAGCAATACTCGTAAACACCCGGCGAGTACCATAGAGATACATACCACTGAGTAATATTGGGAAGAATGACAACGATGCTTGGTTTGGCCCATCAAACCCAAGCGAGTATTTTGCAAATCCATACCGCTGCGATTCATTACCATCAAACCCAACATACACCATGGGCAACACCCCCAAGAGCGCCAAAGCAACCACGAGGAGATAAAACCCTACCGAGGTATAGAAAAATATCTTGATAAACTCATCCCTATTGAGGATCAAGAGTGTACTCGAAGTTAGTGCGAGCCATGCGACATTTGGCCATTGAAAAATGACTGAAACTCCCAGTACCGCAATATAAAAGAGCAGGTATTTACAATGCCACCTAGTAAGCTTGTTTGTTATGGCAAAATCTACCAGAATAATCCCCGATAGAACAATGCCAATTATCAGCACTAGAGGCAGCCACGCCGTCAACTGTGGTGATACCACGTAGAGATAGTAATACGCGATCATCACAAACACGAGCGTGGTCGCGAGTATCTTTTTTAGATTTATATTTAGCTTTTGTAGTGTGCTCATAAGTTTTTTATTCTTCTCCCAGCTTCTCGAGGAGCCCTCTATAATAATTATATAATGTCATATCTTTGGCGGCTTTTTGGCCTGCTTTGCTCATAGCTTGCAATGTGTCATCCTCTCTGAGAAGTTTTTCTATATTTTTTGCTATAGACAGCTCAAGAGTCTCGTCTGTATCAAGGAGAATAGCTGCTTTGTCTGATGCATATTCTGGTATGCCACCTCTGTTTGTCGTGATCATTGGCAAGCCTGCCGTAATCGATTCTATAACCGTTAGCGGCGCAGCATCATTACATACCGAGGGTAACACTGCAAAGTCACACCCGCGGTAGAGTAGCGGCATGTTGTCGTAATCGATATACCCGGTAAATGTTACGTGCTCCCGATGTGCCTCGGTGAGGTCGCGCAGCTCCTTCAAAAATGGGTTTTTGATATCAGTCCCAAAGAACGAGCTACCAACCACAAGCAGCTGGTAATTTTGCTCTCTCACCCGATCAAGCGCCCGCAGCAACACATCAATCCCCTTCTCAGGAGTCAGCCTACCACTGAATAATATAATCTTTTTGAAGCATCGATGGTATATTGTTGATGCAGTAGCTTCGATGCGCGCTTTCTCGTCATT
>CALHWA010000033.1 GCA_938036845.1 uncultured Candidatus Saccharibacteria bacterium
CTGCGCCCGGCTCAGGCCTACCTCGTGCCCCACTGCTACCGCAGCCAGGCTGTTGGCGATGTTAAACTCACCCGGTATATTGATGGTGATGTGATGCATCTGCCCCATGAGCCATACATCGTAGCGGCTGCCCGAGGCGGTTTGGGTGATGTTCGTAGCGCGAATGTCGCCGCCTGCAATGCCATAGCACAGGCTACGCGGCACCGCTTGCTCGAAGACTGCTGCTGATGGGTCATCCGCATTGATAATGCCAACCCGCCGCGCCAGCTTGAAGAGCCGTGTCTTGGCGGCGCGGTAGCGCTCGAATGTCTTGTGATAATCGAGATGCTCGTGGGTGACGTTGGTCATGACGGCAATGTCGATCGGGACGCCAAAGATGCGGTGCTGCGCCAACGCGTGGCTCGTCACCTCTAGCACTACCCACTGCACATTATGCCGTCGAAACTCCGCCAAACGCTGCTGCAACAGGGGTGCAGATACGGTGGTCATGTGCTCGGTTTGCGATGTGATGTCGTCGTTCACTCCATACGCCACCGTCGTCATTAGACCGGCATTGTAACCTGCTTCGACCAGCATGCGGTGAATCATAAAGCACGTTGTGGTCTTGCCGTTCGTTCCCGTTACGCCAATGACGTGCATACCCTGGGCTGGGAAGCCTTGGTTGGCTGCCGCCGCAGTAGCTTCGAGCAGCCGATAGCCTGGCTCTAGCGCCGCCAGCACGCTGGGTGGGAGGGTATTCTTGAGTGTTTGTTTTAGAGAAAATGCCATGGCACATATTATACCACTTTTGGTAGTATTTAAAACCATGAGAGGCATGATTTTTTGAGCAAGTAAATATGCTAAGGTGAGGGCTGCAAAACACTCGGTTATTCTCACCATCACCTTCCTCACACGCCCATTTCTAGACTACTGTAAGAGTGAATACCTCTCTCGGATATTCATCTTGTACACCTGGGCTAAAATTGATTATTGCGATTGATTTCACACTCCATCGGATGAAGGGATTGGCTGGTGGAGCTAACACTGCAAAAGTGAGATTATACGTATTTTCTACACCATTTTTATTTTGGAGTAAGTTTTCTGCGTTGTGTACTCTCCTTTGCTATAATAACCCTATGAAGATTCTTGGGATTGAGAGCAGCTGCGATGAGACAGCGGCTGCGGTGGTGGCCGATGGGCGGTGCCTGCTGAGTAGTGTGGTGCACTCGCAGATAGATATTCATGCCCAGTATGGCGGTGTGGTACCAGAGGTAGCAGCGCGGAGCCATATTGAGATGATTACCCCAGTGATTGATCGCGCATTGGCCGAGGCGGCATGCAGCTGGGATGAGATTGATGGCATTGCGGTGACGTATGCGCCTGGGCTGGTAGGGTCACTATTGGTCGGGACGCTGGCGGCGCGGACGCTGGCAATTGTGCACAAGAAGCCGCTCTACGCGATTCATCATGTGGAGGCGCATGTCTATGCTAACTTTGTGGTGGAGGACGGCCGGCCAAAGCCCGAGCCGACCCTCGCACTTCCTGCTGCGCAGCCGAGCTTCCCTATGCTGGCGCTTATCGTCTCTGGTGGGCATAGTCAGCTGGTGCTGTTTCGGGCGCATGGTGACTATACACTACTTGGCCAGACGCAGGATGATGCTGTGGGCGAAGCCTTCGACAAGGTAGCAAAGATCATTGGTTTGCCTTACCCTGGCGGCCCGGCTATTGCTGCTGCCGCTATGCAGGGCGACCCGCAGCGCTACGCGTTGCCCAAAGCACGGATGCATGGCCAGTACGATTTCTCCTTCTCGGGCCTTAAAACGGCCGTGCTGCGTCGAATGCAAGCCGAGGTAGGTAAAGATACCTCTTTTCCTTCGCACGAGCTTCCAGCGCTTGTTACGCCGCAGCAGCGCTATGATATGGCGGCGAGTTTCCAGCGTGTGGCGGTAGAGACGTTGGTGGATAAGACGGTGCTGGCTTATGAACACTATGCGCCACGCTCCGTCGTCATTGCTGGTGGTGTGGCGGCCAACCAAGAACTTCGCCGCCAGCTGCGCACCGCCCTGCCCTGCTCCATTAGCTACGCACCAATGGCCTTTTGCACAGACAATGCAGTGATGATCGCCACACTCGGCTATTACTACGCCCAGGCTGGCCACACAGTCGACCCATACCTGCTCGAAGTGCAGCCAAGCTTGTCGATGCGCGAAGCGGTGTGGGCTGATAATTAGCCTTCTTTTGCGCGAATCTGCCTGGCCAGCGCTGCAGCAGATACAACAGTTTCGTCAAGTGTGTGATAAATCGGGAGCTCTGGCTGCTCGAGGTGTGCTTGTATTTCGATATCAAATGGTCGGTCGAAGCTTTTGTCAATGCCAAGCACGATGGGCGAGCCGCGCCCGAGTTCCTTACCAAGCTCTAGTGGTGTAATAATACCTGGCCCCTTGACGAAGTAAAACATGACCACGCGTGCGAGCTGTAGATTCCGGTGCTCCCATGTGATCTGCTCCTTCGCAATATCACCAACGCGTGGTATTCCTTCCGGGCGTCGTGGGTTGGCGATAATGAGCTCTTCGTCGCATGATCCTGTTTGCTCAATATTTTCTAATAATTTTTCTGCTTGCTTTTGCCAATCTTCTGCCCCAGAAATAGGGCCTGCAATGAAGATGTCTGGTCTTAATTCTTGCATAGATAACGCTGATGTTGGGCGTTTGACGAGCATGGCAAAATAGTATCATGAACTATTGTAAAGATCAAATATCACAAACACGAAAAATAAGCTGAAGATCTGCAAGTCGCGGATTTTTCATCTCACCGTAAGGTGGTTCTATCCACCACGGTGCCTAATAGTGTAGATATTGTTACGAAGGCAGTGCTCTACCGCGCTATAATCTTTCGCGCCGCACGCATGAAACGAACCACCTGATGTATGAATGGCCGAGCGATATATTCATAGCAGCCAGCGCGTTCCTCTAGCTGGCCACCAAAGCCTTTCTTGAAGTGATACACCCCCTCTTGTTCGGGAAAGCCGTTGAAGTTCCCACTTGTGCCGTAGAAGTTATAACGCTGAGCGCCAAGGCTGATGGCACGGCGCATTGCTGCGTATTGCAGGGCGTATGAGCCAGAGAACTTGGCATGCTGATCGTCCGACCCACTAAGAAAATACACCACTTCGTTATCGCTTGTGTGCATGAAGATGGCGGCGGCAAGTGGCAGGACGTCGCCGCTAGCTGCCTGGCGCAACGTTTCGTAATCTGCCAAGCGTTTGGATACCGCAGTGAGCTGATTGTCGAGCTCCTTCACCTGCCCTTGCTTGTCTGGCTCGGTCGCTAGCGCATCGCGCTCGGTTTGCAGTGCATCCTGCTGAGCGCTGAGGCGGGCTTGGTAGCCAGCAAGGTCGAGCTCGGCAATCAGGAACCACGCCTGCTTGCGGTGGAAGGCGCGGAACAATTGCTGATAAAATTCTTCGTTGCGCCCTGAGAAACCACGCCGCGTGCCGGTATCGATTAGCAACTTCGCAAATGGCGCGAGGTCGTCCACCGCAGTAATCTCGCGTACCGCCACACCATACTTGGTGGCCGCCTTGACGCAGCTGCGTGTCTTGGTGTCGAAACTCTTGAGTAGTGCTGCATCATCGTGATAGGGCGAGAGATCTTTGGCGAAGAACCAGCGCACGTAGCGCGCGTTGCAGTCGGTTTGCTGCGGGGGGATAGCGCGAAAGCCTGCCTTTTCTAATTGTTGCAATGCCTTGGCTGTGCCTGCTACTTCGAGAAGCTGAGTAGGGTCACTTCCCTGCCGTAGTATGAGTGGCGGTTGAATCCGAAGTAAAATACCTTTGCGTGCTTTGACATATTTCTTAAGTTCTGTCAATAACATACTGAGCACTGCTGAGTTGTGATAATCCACGAGCGGTCCTTGCAAACATTCAAACTCGCTATAGCCCAAGGTGCGCCACTCATATAACACGGCGGTAGCTACCAAGCGCTCACCCTCAGCAAACAGCCCCAGATAATGTGCCTGCCAGCCCAGCTGCGCCACTCGCGTGGCATTAGCGGCCGACTGGACGAAGCTCCCCAGCGGGTGCTGCGCGGCAAATTGCTCGAGAGTGGATGGATCAATAGGTTTGAGCTGCATACTAATAGCGCTAGTATAGCATTTTTGAGTGGTAAGAGGAAGAGAGTGATGGTGATGAATAACTCGCGATTGGCTATAACGAAGGAGTTTAAAGAGATAATACCTTACATCAGACTCACTATTTCGTCAGAGTATACATGAATGTGTTTTTGCAATAATCATCAGTGAAAATCCGCTACAAAGTTGCTATACTAATGTTATGAAACATTTTTTACAGACTGAGGCATGGGAGGCCTTTCAACAAGCGCAGCAGCGTCATACGGTGCGGCGGGTAGACAAAGGGTGGCAGTATTATGGCATTATTGAGCACGGTCGGCTCAACCATCGGTTGTATGTACCCTATGGGCCCGAAGCAGATAATGATGCAGCCCAGGAAGCTGCACTTAAGGATATTATTGCCACCGGACGGCAATATGGTGCAGACTTTGTGCGGGTCGACCCCCGAACGACACGGCTTGAGCAATTGCAAAATCTTGGCTTTCGCAAGGCAAAGAGCCTCCAGCCCGATCGAACAATTATTAATGATGTGACGATAGATCACGATGCCATCCTGGCTAATGCCAAGCAAGCAGTGCGTTACACGTGGCGTAAGAACCAGAAGGCCGGGGTGCGCTTCCACACCAGTTATGAGCCGGCGGATATTGAGATCTTTCTTGATATGATCCACGATGTTGCCAAGCGTACTGGCATGCAGCCTCATAGTGATGCCTACTTTCGCCAAATGGCAGAAGTACTCTTCCCACGTAAGGCAGCTGGCCTGATGTATGCCACGCTAGAAGATAAGCCAGTTGCTAGCCTGATATTCTTTAGTGACGGCACGACGATGGCCTATGCCCACGCTGCGTCCTACACCGCCCAGCGTAACCTCAGCCCAGCTACAGCACTAGTGGTGTCTGCCCTCTTCTATGCGCACGATACCGGGCACAAATTCTTTGACTTTTACGGTATTGCGCCAGACGATGTGCCGAAGGATCACCCCTGGGCGGGCTTCACGCACTTTAAGAAATCATTTGGGGGTACGCCGGTGGATTATATCGGCACCTGGGAAAAACCTCTCCATCCACTGCGCTACCGGCTGTATCACCTCTACCAAGCGCTGTATCAGCACATGCGCAGTCTGCGTCAGGCATCGTATCGTCGCTCGCATAAGTGAGCGTGGCATTACTTAGAGAAAGGCGCTCGACGGGGCGTCTTTTTATATCACCTCTCCCCTTCCCTACTCTACTGACGTGACTTTAGACGGAAAACAATATGAGATCCATATGCTGATGTGGGGCTATAGAGCTTGATATAGTTTCACGCATTATTCACGTGAAATAGAGATATGTACAGGTGAAAATTGTGATATCACTTCCCTACTGTAATTCAATTTTGGTTGTAACTATGATAAACACAATTTATCTTCATCTCTGATTTATTATTCATACCTCCCTTTTGCATTGGATGAAGCGCGTTGATGAATGCAGCATGATGGTAAGCGTGCAGGCATTTCTGCTGCTTTCTGGTAGTCTGCTCGTTCCTCATGTTCTACTGGATGAGATAGTAAAATTGTAATTGCTTTAGTCGCAGGTCGTCACAAGGTGCACCTTCCACGTGAAAACTAACAATAGAAAACTATCAGAACAAATGACTGCTCGATAGTGACCAATCTGCAAAGCAAGAAACAAAACATATCATCTTAATCAGCTACGCCTTAGCCTCATCACTAACCCCTGTCACCCCTGCCATTGTGCCGCCAAACGTGCTATACTAGGTAGCTGAAGTTGCACCAAAAAATCGGCCAGGCAGATGCTGCACACAGATTTTCACGTGAAGCATCGACCGCGCCGTTTTCGTGTGAAAAGTATCAATAATCTGTAAGGAAGCCACCGCTATGAAACTTGCCAAGACCTACAACCCTAACGAATACGAGCCAAATATCTACGCCATGTGGGAGAGCGCTGGCGTGTTTCGGCCAAGAGGGGAGGGCACCCCGTATAGCATCGTGATGCCGCCGCCCAATGCCAATGGCAACCTGCATGTCGGGCATGCGCTAGGCTCGGCCTTGCAAGATATCTTAGTGCGCTACCGCCGGATGAAAGGCGACGACGCGGTGTTTATCCCCGGGGCAGACCATGCTGGCTTTGAGACGTGGGTGGTGTACGAGCGCGAGCTAGAAAAGCAGGGCAAAACGCGCTTCGATTACTCTCGTGATGAGCTGTATGCACAGGTGTGGGACTTTGTCGACCAGAAGCGGGGTGATATGGAGCTCCAGCTGCGCGCTCTTGGTGTTGGGGCCGACTGGGAAGACATGGTCTTTACGCTTGATCCTAAGGTGGTGGAGACGGTCTATGGTACCTTCAACAAACTGTGGCAGGATGGGCTGATCTACCGCGGTGAGCGGATCGTCAACTACTGTACAAAACACCAGACTAGCTTTGCCGATATTGAGGTGGTGCACAAGACGGAGAAGTCTAAGCTGTGGCGTATTGCGTATCCACTACTCGATCATATCGGTGAAATTATCGTCGCTACGACGCGGCCTGAGACGCTACTGGGTGATACCGCCATCGCTGTCAATCCGGCAGATGAGCGCTACAAGAAATTGATCGGCACCAAGGCGCTGCTTCCATTGGTGGGGCGTGAGATCCCGATTATTGCTGACGAATATGTCGATGCGTCATATGGTACTGGTGCAGTTAAGATCACACCAGCTCACGACCCAAATGACTTCGAGATGGGGCAGCGGCATGGGCTGCCGGTGGAGCAGGTGATTGGCTTCGATGGGCGAATGACGAATGTTCCCGCACCATTTGATGGTCTCACCACGACGGAGGCACGCCAACGGGTACTAGAGGCGCTGGAGCGTGAAGAGTTGCGCCGCGGCGAGGAAGAATTGGAGCACTCGGTGGGACATTGCTACAAGTGCGACACCGTCATTGAGCCGATGGTGAAAGAGCAATGGTTTATCTCAATGCGGCCATTGGCGGATGCAGCGATTGCTGCTATTGAGCGCGGTGATGTGACCTTCACTCCCGCCAATAAAGGCGAGGTGGTCATCAAATACCTGCGCGAGATCAAAGACTGGAATGTTAGTCGGCAGATCCCGTGGGGAATACCCATTCCGGCCTTCCAGAGTACGACCGACCCAAGCGATTGGATCTTCAACATAAACGTCAACGAAAAAGAAATAGTTGTAGATGGCACAACATATCGTCGGGAAGAAGATACGCTTGATACCTGGTTTAGCAGTGGGCAGTGGCCATTCATCACCACCGACTATTTACAAGATGGGCCGCTGGCGAAATTCTACCCCAACGCAGTAATGGAGACGGCGGGAGATATCCTCTTCTTCTGGGTGGCGCGGATGATGATGCTTGGGCTGTACTGCACGGGACAGGTGCCATTCCGCCATGTGTATCTCCACGGGCTGGTGTTGGATGAGCGTGGGCAGAAGATGAGCAAAAGTAAGGGCAATGTGATCAACCCAATGGAGGCAATCAGCCAGTATGGCTCAGACGCACTGCGCATGGGGATTATCGCTAGCCGCTCAGCCGCTCAGCCGCAAGCCTTTAATACCGGCAAGGTGGTGGCAGCGCGCAATTTCTGCAATAAATTATGGAACATTGCTCGCTTCATTGAGGCGCAAGTGGGAGATACGCAACCCGTGCATGTGCCAGTGCCGCAATCGATGGCCGACCATTGGATTATCCGCCAGCTAAGCAGGGCAGGGGAGACGATGGAGCAGCAGCTGGCGCAGTATCGCTTTGCCGAGGCGGCAGAAACGCTCTACCATACGGTGTGGGATGATGTAGCCGATTGGTATATTGAGGCAGCTAAGGTGGAGCAGCACGCTGACATGCTGGTGTGGGTGCTCGACACGTGCCTGCGCTTGGCTCACCCATTTGCACCATTTGTGACAGAGACGATTTGGCAAAGCTTGAGCTGGCATAACGACCTGCTGGCGGCAGCGCGATATCCGCAGGCTGAGGAATACAATGAGCTGCAAGCGGCTGAGTTTGGCCGGCTCAAGCGGCTCGTGACCGAAGCGCGCTACGTAACGAGTGAGTTGCCAGGTAATGAGCGCTACACACTGCTCTATATGGATGACGCGCTCGTAGCGGATAATGCCGAGCTGGTGCGGCGCCTGGCTGGCCTAGCGGCGGTGAAACATACTGATGTAGCACGAGGGCTACGCCTGGCCGCCAGTGGCCGCGATGCCTGGCTCGACGTAAGCGACGAGACACTCTATGAGCACCAGACGAACCTCGAGAAGCGCTTGGTTGCAGCACGCAATGACGCCGCCAAGCTGGAGGCACGCCTAGCAAACGAACGTTACACCAGCCAAGCACCCGCTCATTTGGTGGAAGAGTCACGCCAGCAGCTAGCAAACAAGCAGGCGTTGATCGAGCGGTTGGTGAAGGAATTGCAGGTGATTGAATAGCAGTACTGCAAATTTAATACCTTGTGCTAATAGAGGAGGCTACTGTCGATGTGAGATGGTAGCCTTTTTGATGAGTAG
>CALHWA010000034.1 GCA_938036845.1 uncultured Candidatus Saccharibacteria bacterium
CGAGAAAAAACCCGTCCTCTTCTTCTCGCTCGAGATGAGCAAGGAGCAGCTCACCGACCGCATGCTCGCTGATGCCAGTGGTGTGGATAGCTGGAATATCCGCACTGGTAACCTCAGTGATGATGATTGGGCTAAGCTCTCCGAGGCAATGGGTGAGATGGCCGAAGCGCCAATCTTCATCGATGACACGCCAGGCCTAAGCGTCCTCGAGATGCGCACCAAGGCACGGCGTGCCATGCACGACCAGCAGCTTGGGCTGGTGATCGTTGACTACCTGCAGCTGATGCAGGCCAATGGCAACCATAATGGCAACCGCGTTCAAGAGGTGAGCGAGATATCGCGCGGGCTCAAGCTGATTGCTCGTGAGCTCAATGTACCGGTCATTGCCCTAAGCCAGCTGAGCCGCTCGGTGGAGTCGCGCACGCCGCCAGTGCCACAATTGGCCGACCTGCGTGAGTCAGGCTCGATTGAGCAGGACGCTGATATTGTCTCCTTCATCTACCGGCCAGGCTACTACGAGCCAGACAATCCTGAGTTCCAAAATATCACCGATCTCATCATCGCTAAGCACCGCAACGGCCCAGTGGGCAAAATCCAACTCTACTTCCACCCCGAGCGGCTGCGCTTCATGAGCCTCGACAGGCGACATGATTGATGTTATGCTATAGTGTATTACACATAGGAGAACCGTAGCTATGACAGCCCACACCACATCATCACGCGTACAATCGTCTTTTTCCTCATCATCCTGCCCACCACTGGTTCGCTGTGCGATGGTTGGTGGAGCACTTGGTTTCCTTGGCACTGCTGTGTGGCTGATGTACCTTGGCTGGATGTTCGCAGTTTTTCTCTTTACACCATATTTTTTGTTACATATTAGCTTGATAACTCTTTTCTGGTGGCTGAGTGTTATGCTTATTATCGAAGGAATTGCAATTATTCGTACATACGCCGGCCGTGGTAACCAGCGCTATCGCGAAGAGGGATTTTGGCTCGTCTTGGCACTGTTCTTTCCACTATTGATAGCCGGTGAGGCCGTCTATAATGCTTTGTCTGCGCAGCAAATTCATGTGTTTTCGTCGAGCCCACGGTTGTGTTTCTTCGGCATTATAGTAACTACTCTGAGTGCTGTGTGTATGTGGTATTCGATGGGATACTCAGCACTAATACACAGCAAAGCTGCGCGAAAAAGACTTTTAGGTTTTTAGACATACCACGCTTTATGAGCCTCGACAGGCGACATAATTAATGCTATGCTATAGTTATGACACATAGGAGGACCCGCAGCAATGGCAGCTCACACGACATCATCACGCACACAACTCACTAAAGAATCGTCTTCACCTTCGCCGTCCTGCTCACCACTGGTTCGCTGCGCGATGGTTGGTGGAGCACTTGGCCTCCTTGGCACTGCTGGGTGGCTCATCTATCTTGGCTGGGCAGTAGCAGTCTCTGCCATTGGGCCGTTTGCGTTCCTGATTTGGATAGAGTATGTTGTCGTAGGTTTATTCTGGATACTCGGGATTGCCCTCATTATTGAGGCAATTGCGCTTATCCATACTTACACCCGTCACTCGGGGCAGCGCTACCACGAAGAAGGGTTTGGGCTCGGTGTTACACTGCTCTATCCACTGCTCGCAGGTGTCGAGATAGGGTACAAAGCACTCATACAGAGTCAATCACGGCAGGATATCATGGCATTTGCCAATCCTCTCGCGGTACTGATGGGTATTATCATGATCACACTCGGCGCAATATACCTGTGGTATCAGTTGGGACGGTCAGCATCAATGCGGCAGGCGAGTAATGAGGCAGTGTCGCTCACATAATGCTATTGTGTGGTATCGAGTGGATGCACCTATTATAGAACTTGCTATAATATACCCACAAACACCTTTAGCACAACAAAGGAGGCTCTATGGCCATGGCTCAAGCAACAACCGTGACAGCTCAGACGATTCAAGCCACGCCGCGCAGAATCATCGAGCGGCTTTCTATCATTCTTGTCTGCTGCGGTACTATCCTTAGTGGCATCTTTTTCGCCTTTGTTGAAGCGATGGCTATTTACCGCGCGTCGACTGGCTTTGAGGGGACGCAGCCACAAGAGTATATCACCATGTTCATCATGCTTGCCTATACAATCAACCTTGTTGTGCAAGCTGTCTATGTCATTATTCGCACGTTGCGTTCAGCGATTGCGCCGTACCGTCAGCAAGCAGCAGCGTTTGTGGCCATCCTTGGTTATTTTGTCGCATTGGCTGCCGCACATCTCTATCACCACTATTTTGTTCAAGATGGGTTCGGCCCACACACCTTCCTCCAGACGACGGCTGGTGCTGCTCTTGGCCTCGCTATCTCTGGTCTTGGCTCACTTTATCTGTGGTATGTGTTACTACGAACACGCAAAGGGTAGGCGGTTCGCTCTTGAGCACCCCCGCAAACTCGGGTATAATAGGGCAATATGGCAAAGCAAGTTGTCGACTACCATTTGTACCGCTGGCGGTATGGCCTCGGCTATGGCTTTGTAGTGGTAGCAATTATTGCGGCAGTTGTGCTGGCGGGGCTGTTTATCCCTGGCGAGTTGCGGCAAGGTGAGCTCGATAGCGCGCTGCAAAGCAGCCAATTATCCTTCCAAAATCTTACTCCCGCTATGGTTATCAATGCGCCGTATCATGGCTTGCAAAAATTAAGCTTTGCAGTGCTCGGCGTGACACCGCTGTCGATTAAGTTGCCATCTATGGTAATCGCCCTAATGACAGCGCTTGGGCTACTTCTTCTATTTCGCTTCTGGTTTTCGCGGAACATTGCGCTTATTACAACGATCCTCGTGACGATGACGGCGCAGTTTCTTTTCTTGGCGCAAGATGGCACGCCAGCTATACTCTTTAGCTGCCTCACTGTGTGGCTGCTCTATGCTGCAACGCGCGCCATCCGAACGAAGAAGTTTCTCTCCACTCTCTGGAAAGTGACGGCCTGTGTACTGGCGGCACTCCTGCTGTATGCGCCACTTGGTATCTATGTCGTTGTTGCCCTTGGAGTTCTGGGGGTGTCTCATCCGCACGCTCGTTATACAATTCTGCGCGTGCAGCGCAGCCGTCTTGCTCTGGCAGCCGTCATTGGCCTCGTGGCGATGCTGCCCCTTATCTACGCAAGTATCACTAACCATGATGTACTCAAGCAGCTCTTTGGCTTGCCGCTCGAATCAGTCAATGTGGGGGCAAATCTTCGCCACCTTGGTACGACGCTCTTTGGGCTCTTTACGTCAAACAAATCGTACCTCGTGCAACCATTGTACTCGGTCGGTATGATTCTAATTATGCTGATTGGTCTTGCCTCGCTCCTGAGCCACTACTACACAGCTCGCAGCTATGCAGCGCTCCTGGTGGGATTGCCGTTACTGGGCGTAGTGATTATCAATCCACAGCTGGTAACCTCACTCTTTCCGGTGGTGGCGATCATTATTGCATTTGGCGTGGCATGGCTGATTAACCACTGGTACCAGATGTTTCCACGCAATCCATATGCTCGGGTGGCTGGGTTACTCCCTATGACGCTCCTGATTGGCGGGCTCACCCTTACTGGTATTGGGCGCTATGCCGAGACGTATCGCTATAATCCAGATGTTCTTGCTCACTACTCGAGCGACGTCAAGCTTCTTAACGACCAACTCCAGGGCGACAATGTGCGCGTCGATCGCCCTATGACGCTTGCCGTGACCGAGACGGAGCGACCAATGTATGAAATGATTGCTCGCTATAATGACCGATTGCGCATTGTTACCGCTGTGCCCGAGCAGCAAACTGTCTTTACTGCAACGCGCGCCTACCGTCAGCAACATCGTGACCTAACACGCCCAGCGCATATTATCACCAATGCACGTGCACACGACAGCAACCGGTTTTATCAGTACGAGCCACTATAGGTGTCGTAGGGTGTTTGCCGGTAGACTACTCACCCTGGTTTAGAAGGTTTATTATTATTTCATCTAC
This sequence comes from uncultured Candidatus Saccharibacteria bacterium, assembly GCA_938036845.1. Taxonomy (GTDB): domain Bacteria; phylum Patescibacteriota; class Saccharimonadia; order Saccharimonadales; family Saccharimonadaceae; genus Saccharimonas. The sequence continues at coordinate 3,990 of CALHWA010000034.1, forward strand.
ATTGCTTGATAGAGCTGCACCCACTGCCTAGGCTGGAGTTCTGATGGCTTACGCTCAGGGTTGATGCCAAGCTGGGCGCGCGGCAGGGCAGCAAAGCGCCGCGGCTCAGCATAATGCTGCGCGACAAATTGGCTGTACGCTGCCTGCTGATTGCGGGGCAGCCAGGGCTCGGTGCGCGGCAAGAGCTCAAGCAATACTGTATCGACGGCAGGTGGTGGTGTGAAATCTGTCCGGCGCAGGCGGTAGCGGATCCGCGCCTGCCACCACGGTGCCAGCTGAGCGCCCAGTGCCGCCGTAAAGTGGCGATCGCTCGGCACAAGCTTCGACGCAAACTGGCGCTGGACGATGAGATAGATCGCCTGTGGCGAGGTGGAAGCAGTGGTAAGCATCCGCACGATATCGGCACTGAGCGCAAAGGGGATATTAGCAAATACTTTATATGGCTCAGTAGGGAGGGTAAGCTGGCGGATATCGGCCGCGATGATGCGGACATGTGGCACGGCTGCGGTATGCCTGCGCAAAGCATCGAGCGCACGTGGTTCATTCTCAACCGCTACTACCTGCTGGCAGCGCCGCGCTAAGGCGCTTGTAATGACGCCGCTACCTGCCCCGAGGTCATAAACCGTATCGCGCCGGCGGATAGTACTGTGGCCCAATAAGATAGCCGCCACGCGGGGGCTACGCAAAAAATGTTGGCCATGGCTGGCAATGCGTCGTTTCATACTGTTAGTGTAGCAGACCGACCTATGCGTCGTAAACGCGCATAATCTCGCCTCGGCCTATTCCGTCAGCAAGCACAAGCGTGTATACTAGAAGCAATGGATACGAATGGTGGGATGACGATGCGCTATCGGCAAGCGGCCTATTATACTGTGCTAGCACAGCGTGCACTCTGGCGCACACTGCCAGCTGGTCAGCCGTTACAGCCAAGCGATATAAAGCAGCTTTACTCGGATGAGCTCCGGGCAGCGCTTGCGGCAGACTTCGCGCTGAGCTTTAGCTTGGCTCAAATTGCGGAGTATACCCAGTCAGATGGCGCAACGCCGCTGATTATTACCGATCGCGAGCGATGGGCGGCAGCACGCGCTCATGCGCTCGTCTATGATATGTTACAACCTGGCTGCAATATTGCTCGCTCACAAGCGGGGATTGATGCGCTCTGCGCGTTAACACACGACCCGCAAACCTCACTATCTAGCACAATACACCTCTGTGACGCTCGTCTTGGTGGTGCACTCGCTCAGGCAAGCGGCAGGGTACTTGGCCAGCCAGAGCAAATAATCTACTGTTTGATCGATAGCGCGGTTGCCCAAGACGATATCCCGTGGCACCTAGCGAAGCTCCTCAGTCCAGCGACTGACGGCACGATTATCCCGATCATCCAGCTACGGCCCAGGACGCTGCTCGCTACGCTTTCCACCTACGAGCTACTTGCGCTTTTTATTGGTTATGGGTATGAGCCACGAATCGTTGACTGTACCACAGCCGACCCGCGCCAGCCAGATGCAGACTACACTGCTGCGCTCGCGTGGGCAACTGAGCGCACTGCTGCTTTACGCCAGCCAGCCCAGCCACGCCCGCACAAAGCCCGTCGACCACTGTTGCTTGTGCGTACTCCAGAACAGCTTGAGACGTTACTCGCTGAGCACAAAGCACAAGAGGACTCACTCGCTCCGGCCGAGCATGATAGTGGCGATGTGCGGCCATCAAGCATTGCCCGGGCACAGGCAGCGCTTGCTCACCGCAAAGCAGATGGTGCTGACTCAAGCCGAGCAGGCACGCAGGCATGGCTTACTCAGGTGCTTGCGTGGTGTGAGCCAGAGAATCTGTTTGACGCAGCAGGCAATCTTACCTTCGCCGAGACGAAGGCTCTGCCACACACGGCTGCAGCCCATGCCGATAATGACTCTTCCTTAGGTACAGCTCAGCTCACCGCTACGCAGCCCGCCCTGTCGGCCACGCGACTACGCCGGCCGGCTATTGAGCCCTATGCGGTCGTTGCGACGCCACCCGGCACGCAGCGCAGCAATACGCTTTCTAGTGCTAGCTCGTATCTGGCCGATCTTGCCAAGGATGCGGCGTCAGATAGCTTTCGGCTGTTTATAAGTCCGTCGCTGCAGAGCGGTACACTCGCTCAGCGTTTCACATCGAGCCCGCGAGCCTGGCAGTGGGGGAATCAGCCTAGTGCAGCACCACACGCGCCAGACGGCCACACAATGAGCTACCCAGCAGCAGGTGCGCTACGTGGTATGCAGCTTGGCTATCTGGAGCAGGGGAGGCAAAGCGTCTTCGTTGGAGCGTCCCTGCATGAAGACATGAGCGCGGCAAGTCGCTCGTATACCGCAGCTCTATCGAGCCAGCCAAGCAGCGCGCCGCTACCGAGCCTCAACACCATCCTCTCGCACCAGAGTGCCGAGCAGATAACCAATGCGCTTGATCAGCGAGACGCCCCCACAACGGTCTACTTCCCAGCCGATAGCAACTGCGCGGTGGTGACGCTCGATATGATGCTGTCGAGCACGCAGGTGATCAATATATTGCATGCCAGCGATACCACGCAGCTTACCTGGCTCACCACTAAGGCGGCTCGAGCTCAGATGCACGCAGGTCTTGCTACGTGGAACTTCGCCAGCCACACCAGCCCAGATATTGTACTTGCCGCGTGTGGCGACGTCGCTACCACAGAGGTACTGGCCGCTATTGAGCTCATCGCGCATTCTTGTCCAGCTGCCCGGGTACGCTGCGTCAATATCTCGAGCCTCACGCCACGTGGCTTTGGCACGCTCGCTCAACCTGTCTCGCAGCGAACGCTCGCGCGCACGGTGACGACAACCAAACCGGTGATTATCGCCTACCCGGGCGAAGAACGCTCTCTCACGGCAACGCTCTTTGCCTATGGAGTCGATGGTCGGCAGTTTGCTATCCATAGCTTCGGCCTGGCACCGCGCGGCGACACGCTCATGACGAGCCTCATTAACCAGCAGGCTAGCCGCTATGATCTTGCCATTGCCGCCGCAACGTGCCTTAGCGCAACAGGCGTTATCTCTCCAGACGATGCCCAGCGTCTCGCGGGGCACTGCCACGCAGCGATTGAGCAGTGCCTCGCCCACGCACGCGAGCACCACACCGACCACCCGATGGTCACCACTTGGCAGTGGCAGCAAGGCCATTAGAGGAACTCTACGTAACGCCCATCGATACCGCCATCACCTCGCGACACATGGTATACTAGACTATAATGAGAAAACCAACATTCGCAACAATCCAGCTTGAAAAGATCGTCGGTGGTGGGCAAGCCCTCGGCACGCTTGATGATGGCCGCAAAGCCTTTGTCTGGGGTGGGTTACCGGGCGAGACCGTCACTATCCGCATCACCAAGAAAAAGTCGCACTTCGTCGAAGGAGTGGTGACTGAGGTGCTGACTGCTTCGCCCGAGCGCATCACGCCACGCGACCCTGAGAGTTACCTCAGCACCAGCCCATGGCAAATTATGCCGCTGGCCAGCGAGCAGCATTACAAGGCGGCGCTGATCGAGGAGGCCTTTGAGCTGCACGATATCGTCTTGCCAGAGCCAATTGACGTTTTTTGCGATGATATACCCTATGGCTATCGCAATAAAGTTGAGCTCAGTTGGTATAGCGATAGTGCGCTAGACGGCACCGAGACGCTCGACCTCGCGTTCTTTCGGCGGGGGAGCAAGGGTAAGATTGTCGTTGACGGGACAAGCTTAGCTCGGCCAGAGATCAACCAACTCGCCCGGCAGGTGCGCGACCTGCTGCGCACCAAGCAAGTGACAGCGCGCCAGCTCAAGACACTCCTCATCCGCTGCGACCAGGCGGGCAACTGCGTGTGGCAGCTTTATACCAAAGACCGCCTGGGGGATGTTATGAGCCCAGACGAAGCCACCGCTTTATCAGCTCAGGGCGGCGAGATTATCTACTCCGACCCCCGTTCGCCAGCCAGTCGGATCACCGAGCGCCTAGCATGCTTTGGCGATCCTGTCTTGCAAGATACCATTCTTGGCGTGCCGTTTCGCTACGCCACCGAAGGGTTCTTCCAAGTTAATCTACCGGTCTACGAGCAAGCACTGCGTGACATGCAGCGGTTCGTCCAGGTGCAGGATGGCACAGCACAACCCACGCTCGACCTCTATGCTGGGGTGGGGACGATCGGCCTGACGATTGGCAGTGATAGCGTCACGCTAGTAGAGATCAACGCCGATGCGGTGCGTGAGATGCAGCGCAACATCCACCAGCTGGGCCGCACAAGCCAGGCCAAGGCCGTTCTCGCACCCAGCGAGCAAGCGCTAGAGCACATTACTCGCGATGCGCTTATCATCCTCGACCCACCACGCGCTGGCCTTCACGCCGATGTCATTACCAAACTCCTCGCCACCCAGCCGCAGCGCATCCTCTACCTCAGTTGCAACCCTGTCACCCAAGCGCGCGACGTGGCGCTTCTTGCTACGCACTATGGCATTGCCTACCACCGAGGCTACAACTTCTTCCCTCGCACGCCGCACAGTGAGCATTTGGTGGTGCTTGACCGGCTTACGTAGTGGCTTTATATCGCTCTTATAAAAAAGTGATTCTTCACGATTCAGACATTGAGAAAGGAAATGCAAAAATGAGCGCATTCATGATACAAATGCAAGTTATCTATACAGCTCTTATGGCTGGGATGATGCTTATGTATACTATTACTCTAGGACGCTATTTTGATTATATTTTAAAACACAAGATACCTGGCGCATCTCAAAATTGGGCACTGTTTCATAATAATACTCGAGTGCAGATCTACCACACAGCTGTATTGGTTGGCCACGCAATGTTGTCGATAATTTCTCTCGCTACCAACTATACGAGAGAGCCGGCTCCACTCGTGGTTGCAGCGGCTGTTCCATTTCTCATGCTTACCACTCATATGGTAACTGGCTTTGCCAAGGCGGAATTTTTTGTCAATGGTGCGCAGCGATTGGATGATGAGAAGACAGTAAAAACATATCTTGCATGGAATATGCCACTCCATATCACATACACTCTCCTCTATGCTGTATCGGCCGCTCTTTTGCTTACATTGTTATAGATCTCAATCGCCAAGGGTCATGAGGAAATGAGAGAACGTTTATCTTATTGACACACTCGCCATATATTGATATATATATTAGCTTTTGAGTTATCCTACTCAGAAGCTTCCATGACAAGCAGAGAGGTTGTGAGCAAAATGGCTCAGCTGATCCCTGTAGCAGTCCTCCGTGAATACCAGATGGATGAGGAGAACTATCTGAGGAGCCAGATGGCCTACCGAGCTAGGCGAATCGCAAGCTTCAAAGAGCGGGACATCCCGCATATCGTCGAGCGATTTACCAGCGAAGTAAGAGATCGCGATGTGCAAGATTGTGTGCTATGTCTCTACATTCTTGAAGATTTAAGTATCATCAAGGATAGTGACAGCTGCACACAGGCTTTACGCCACGCGCTACAGCAAGTCGACTCACGTGTCACCGATGTCTATATTGGCTCCAACCGAGCATACGGGACATCCTATGACGCAGACTTTCGGACATGCAACGTTTTTGTTGCCTTCGGATCAGGAGAGGAGGAGTCTGCAGGCTAAAGAAGCCTCGCGGCGAACCTCTGACTCGCCTTGCTGCTTGTCATGTTCGCCCTGTGAGGAGCATTTGGTGTTTTTTCTGTCGATAGTGAGCACACCTTTGAATTATCTTATTACGCAATTATTGCCTTACATCGCGGGCCAAGAACAGGAGCGACAGTGTTGGATTAGACACCCGCATGCTAATAGGCTATAATAAGTTTTATGCGACGCTCTACCCGAAGAAAGATTATTATCGTTGGAGTTCTCCTTATAACGTACAGTGCTATTACGTACGGTCTTCCCTATCTGCTTTTGGATGCACCGTTCGCACGGGTTAATGCAACTGAGACGCTCAAGGAGCGCTTTTCTCGCGAGTATACGCAATCGCTCGATGTCAAATATAGCAAAGGGTCGCCTCAGCTCAGCCGCGAAAGCCCAAGTGGCACAGTGCTTGGCTACGTTACAGACACGAAGACACGCCAGAAGCTGCTCCAAGCTCAGCCTTTTGCCGATTGCTCTGGTGGCTGCTCGTCGTGGCAATCGTATAGTGAGTATGGCAAAATATCACCACTGCTTAGTATCGAGCAAAATTCATCACCCGACTCGCGCAACATTCTTCGCGCAGCAACAGGAGAGGGAGGTCAGTGTGTTGCTCGCTACCGCCCAGAGTCGCACGGTGAGATATTCTGCTTGTCACCTTCGACAGGAGCGTTTGCGTATGGGTATGATGGTGTATCGTAGGGGTGTAGCATTCTAATCTCGATCGACTCCCACCTCACTCTATATTGGGGGGACTACGACAACTTGTTCAGTATCTCCAAACTTACGGCCATATAGCCATGTAGGACCGCCATGCTGCTGAAGTTCAGCAATGATAGAAGGTGAGGTAATAGTGTCTCTTGTCGTTTGAAGATACTCTTGCTCGCTCATACCCTGTTGGATGTGATGTTTTCTCAGAACGACACCATGCTCGTACACTCTCTGCATAATTTCATCGAGATTGGCTGGAATGTGGAGATCTGGCGTTTCTTCTCTCGCGTCTTCAGGAGAAGGGGTAGATCGATTATTAGAAGAATTATCATTCAAAACGAATCACCGCATTAAACTTCGCTCTAGCTATTCATTAAGTTTTGGTTACAGGCTTTAATAATGTGATTGCTCAGGTTGATGATTGTCTGCCGATCAGCGACGCCCATTACCTCTTGCAGCCATTCCCAGCCTTTTGTGTCAGGTGCATAATCGCCCATCGTAAGCTCGCCGATCACCCGTGTAAGATCAAACCATTCTTTCGCGGTAAAGGTGATAGTGACGGGCTTGTCGAAGTCGTTTTTCTTGCCTGAACTCGACGTTGGGTTAGTGGGTGACATATAAACTCCTTTGTGGTATTAGTGCTACACTAAACATATCTCGAGTTGCATTTTAAATCAAGTACAACTGTGGTGGGTAGACAAAGTTAGAGTGCGGCTCTATCTCGATCCATTCCGCATTTCCAACAAGGTCAATGGTAGTACTTTTTCCCAGAACTCTTCTCGCGCAACGCGTCGCTCCCTGATCCTTTGCTTGTACAGTTCATCTGTCTCGTGCAGCACATCGGAAGTAAGGCTTCAAGATATAGAATACCCAAAAAGGATATAAAAAACAGATACACTCATTATATAGGTGTAGTCTATCTGTGCGCCCCTTATAGCTGGGATGATGATTCTATGCTATTCTTTAGGGTATTCTTTATTTGTCGCTAGGCGAAGTAGGAGCGTCTCGAAATTGTCTCAGTTTTTCGAACAGGTCATGATAATAGTCTACAGGTGGAAAATCTAGCACATTCTCCAGCCATTTCCATTCCTCGTCGGTAGGCGCATAGGGGCCAAGCGTGAGCTCAGTAATAAGTTCCATTAGCCTGCTCACTTCTTCATTCGTTAGCACAAGCGTCACAGGCTCGTCTAGCATTTTGCGTATGACCTTATCGTATCTATCCGTATTATTCGACATAATAGCCATTCCTTCCCGAGGGTTAGTTTATTGTGTTAATTCTAAAAATACTATAAGACCCCCGTTAGTGCAAGCATGTCAAACTAATTACTTTGCACTACTCAGCACGGGACGCCACCACAAAGCGCCGGCCCACACGCCGAGCCCACCACCATTGCAGTATGGTTACTGGAACAATAATGGCAATGCTGGGCCAGAGGAGGAGTAGGTTCGGCGGGGTGAAATCGAAGAACTCACGGAGTGGGATAATGGCAAAGCTCACCACTGTCACGAGCAATACAGCAAGCATATACAGCATGTGTGCAAGATGAGCCCGCTTATCTAACCGGACACCAAGCATGCGGCCAGCCAAAAATACCAGATATACGCCATAGAAGGTCGCTACCAGCACTGTCATCGTTGCTACCTCGCCAAGGCGATCTGGATAGAGTGTGCGGCCAAGCCAATACACGCTAGCCACTGCCACCCCTGTGAGCACTGCAATTGGCGCCACCGCCAGCAGGGTGTCGTGCCAGAAGCGCCGCGGGTCAATCCGGTGCCGCGGTGAGGGCGGAAAGAGCGTCCACATAATGGTCGGCATCGTCACGAGGAAGATATTCATAAAGGTAAGGTGGCGCGGCGCATATGGGTACATAATGCCGAGAGTGAGGGTAATGGCGAGTAGCACCACACCATAGATGATCTTATGGAAGAAGAGCACACCGATGAGCTCGATGGCTTGCATGATGCGATTACCCAGCTGCATTCCCAGGGGTAGCGAGGTGAAGGAGTTGTTGAGCAGGATGATATCGGCAACACGCCGACTAGCTGGTGCACCAGCATACATCGCCACGCCAAGGTCGGCTCGCTTGAGCGCCAAGGCATCATTGACGCCATCGCCCACCATGCCAGTGAATCGCCCTTGGTCTGAGAAGTGCGCAATGAGCCGCTCCTTTTGCTCCGGCAAAACACGGGCAAAGATGGTATGTGTATCGGCCGCCTCGGCAAACGCTGCATCATCGAGCTGGGCAAGCTCTGCCCCAGTGATAGCTGCCTCGGGTCGATGGATCCCCGCTGCCTTGGCGATATAGCTGACCGTCCGCGGGTTGTCTCCACTGATAACGCGAATCGTCACTCCTTGGCCCTGCAAAAACTGCACCGTATCGACCACGCCATGGCGCAGACTATTGCGCAGGACGATTGCCCCCAGCGGCTGGCCCGAGCTAGCGGTGAGCTGCTTGAGTGGCACGGTGTTATCAGCAAAGCGAGCCAGCAAGAGGACGCGCAGGCCGTCATTTGCCCAAGTATCGATCTGGGCTTGCTGGGCAGGCGAGAGCGGGGCAAGCCGCGCCACGAACTCTGGTGCGCCTAGCATCAGCGTCTGCACTGAGCCATCAATCTCGGCCCGCACACCCGCCATTTTCCGGCTCGATGAGAACGCCATCACCTCTTGAACGTGGGCGGCGGGAGCCTGGTACGCGGCAAGAATTGCCTGGCCAGTCGCATTGCCACCACTAGTTTCGTGCGCAACCAGGGCAGCGTAGTGGGCGAGTTGTTCATCACTGGTCGATGCGCCGAACGACGCAGCGTGCTCGAAGGTCACGTCATCACTTGTCAAGGTACCCGTCTTATCCACGCAGAGCACGCCAAGCAGTGCCATTGCCTCAATCGCTGAAAGCTTCTGAGGCAGGACCTTAGCCTGAGCCAGGCGCAGCGAGCCAAAGGCAAGCAGGAGCGAACTCGCCAGGAGCAGCCCCTCCGGCACAACGGTAATCGCCGCGGTGATAATCGTCTTGAGGATGCTGACTGCCTGCAACCCCGCAATATGGTAGCGCGCGAAGATAAGCAGCGCTAACACCACTGCACCATAGGTGAGGACGGTAATAGCTCGCTGAATAGCCCGCTGAAGCGGTGTGGGCTGCGGTGCATACTGCTTGAGCACGGTGCTGATTGCACCGGCTTTGGTGGCACTACCAACCGCCGTCACACGCGCATGTGCTGTGCCTGCCACCACTGTTGTGGCGGCATAGATGGTATCACCCGGTGCTTTGTCTACTGCGGCAGATTCACCCGTGAGCATGCTCTCATTTACCTCCAGGCCTTTTGCGTCGAGCACAACGCCGTCGGCGGGTAGCTCATCGCCAGTGTGTAGCGCAAGGGTATCGCCAACCTGCAGCGCATCATAAAGCACCTCGGTGATGGTACCATCGGCCTGGACAACGCGGGCACGTGGCGCGCTCATGAGCTCGAGCTTGCGCAGAGCGCGCTTGGCCCGAATCTCTTGCACGGCACCAATCAGCGAATTGACCATAATGACAAATGATATAAACCACGCATCGCGATACTCCTGCACATAGACTAGCGCCATAGCAAGAAGCAAAATCGCCAGCACGATGGGCGAGACAAAGTTGCGCCGGATGATTGCTAGATAATCCTTCATATCGTTATTTTACCTCTCCTCGATGATATTGACACTTCGCGGCAACCCGCCAACCACTGCGCGCGTCGCTATCTGCTTGATAAATATGGCCGTCCTTCACCTCATCAACGAGGATGAGGGCTGGGTTGTATGGCGCAAGGGTGCGATAGTACATAATGTCGCGATCGGTGATGCGCCCAAATCCGGGGAATATTTCGCGAAATTTCTGCCGGCCAAATTCGTCAAAATACTCTGGCTGACCCCGTGGCGGGAAGAATGTCTCAGCACGTAGGCCAATCCGTACAGCAATCTTCTTGACGTCGCCGAGAAGAAGGCGCGATGGCCCATAGACCAAGCAATAGAGCTGGCCGTCTGTCGCAAAAAACACCGATGCCTTGGCGGCAAGCCCCGCGGCAATATTGCGCGCCACCACGCGATCGATCACTAGCTGCACGCCAAAGCGTGCGGCGAGAGCCTTTTGCACATATGCAACATCCATGTGGTTACCAAAGTCCATGATAGATATTATACCGGAATCTCGGCCTGGCCGCTAGAGTCGAGGCGGTGAGTGTGCGATAATGGAGACATGTCTGAACACGAATTTTCGACTCGATACACGCACCTCAATAACCAGCAGCGCGCTGCTGTCGATACGATTGATGGGCCGCTGCTCGTTGTGGCTGGTCCCGGCACTGGCAAGACAGAGCTGCTCAGCATGCGCGCCGCCAACATCCTGCGCCAGACAGATGTGCTGCCCGAGAATATTCTCTGTCTTACCTTTACCGACAGTGGGGCAGCCGCGATGCGTCAGCGTCTGCGCAGTATCATTGGGGCAGATGCCTACCGCGTCGCTATCCATACCTTCCATAGCTTTGGTAGCGAGGCGATTAATCACCACCGGGAGTATTTCTATCATGGTGCATCGCTTAAGCCTACCGATGAGCTTGGCAGCTACGAGATTTTGCGCGGTATCCTTGGCCAGCTCGATCATCATAACCCTCTCAGTAGCAAGCAAAATGGTGAGTTTACCTATCTGCAGGACATTAGCCGGAGTATTAGCCAGCTCAAGCAAGCTGGTCTCAGTAGCGTAGAGCTTCGGCAGGTTATTGATGCAGATGAGGCGCTCATAGCGGCCGTCGAGCCACGTCTCAGCGAGGTCTTTTCTGCTGGACGAATAAGCAAACCAATGGCCGGCAAGCTTGCCCCGCTGGCGGGCGAAGCAGCCCAGCTACCACTGCCGCCGTTACCACCCACCATTCCACCACTGGCTGATAGCTTCTCACTGAGCCTGGCTCGAGCAATCGACGAGACACTCGATAGCGGTAAGACCACACCGCTCACCGCCTGGCGTAACCACTGGTGCGAGAAGGACGCTACTGGGAGCTATGTCCTCAAAGATCGCAAACGCCTCACCAAGCTGCGCGCCCTGGCAGAAGTCTACGACGCATATCTCACCGAACTGAGCGCGGCTGGTCTCTATGACTACGATGATATGATTCTCCAACTCGCTCAGGCGCTCGATGCCCAGCCCGAGCTACGCGCCAACCTAGAGGAGCAGTACCAATACATCATGGTGGATGAATTCCAAGATACCAACCTCGCACAGCTGCGCATCCTCTTTTCGCTAACGAGTAGCCCCGTCCACGAGGGCCGCCCCAATATTATGGCAGTGGGGGATGACGACCAAGCAATCTACAGCTTCCAGGGGGCAGATGTGAGCAACATCCATCGCTTCCGCAGCCATTACCGCGATGTGCAGCTGATCGCCTTGACGGATAACTACCGCTCGAGCAAGGCCATCCTCGCACCTGCCCGCGCCGTCATTACCCAGGGGGGCGACCGGCTAGAAGCGGTGCTTCTTGAGCTCGATAAGACACTCACGGCCCATCACCAGCCAACCCAGACTGCTGTCAACCTCGCCGAGCTGCCCACCAGCCTAGCCGAGCGCCAATGGCTGGCGCAGCAGATTCGCCAGCAGATCGACAGCGGCACACCGCCCGAGGAGATCGCCGTCCTGGCTCGGCGCCACCGCGAGCTGGTGGCACTGGTGCCGCACCTCCAGGCCGCAGGGATTGCCATCAACTACGAGCGGCGCGATAACATTCTCGACAACCCCATCGTCCAAGCACTTGAGCTACTCGCGCGGGTCATCGATGCCATAGCAGCAGGGGAGTTCCCCACCGCCGATAGCCTGCTGCCAGAGTTGATGGCGCACCCAGCCTTTGGCTTTGCCAGCCAGGATATTTGGCAGCTCAGCCTCCAGGCGTGGCGCAACCACCAAACGTGGGGCGAGACAATGATGGCCAGCCCAACCTTCCAACCCCTGATGATGTGGCTCATCCATATGGCGTGGCAGGCGCAGCATCAGCCACTCGAGCTGGTGCTGGATGATTTGCTTGGCATCCCGCAGCCAGCCGCTGGCGAAAAAACCCAGGCCATTGTGGCCAGTGTCATTACCGAATATATGGCGCAACAGATGGCCCAATTCGACCAACCCATCAGCCTCTCCGCCGAAGCAACTCCTGCAATGCCCACCATAAGCTACCGCTCACCACTGTACGATTATTATTTCTCGCGCAAGAAGCTTGCCGAGCAGCCCGACGCATACCTCGCCTGCCTCGAGGCTTTGCGCACCCTGCGCAGCCGCACCCAGGAGCATCGTGGTGATGACGAGACGCTCCGGCTCGTCGATATGCTCGACCTCCTCAGCTTGTACCGGCAGTTCAAGACACCCATCACCACCATTCGCCAACGCACCGAGGCGCATACCGGCCGCATTAATCTCATGACGGCACACAAGGCCAAGGGGCTAGAGTTTGGCCATGTCTATATCATGGGCGCTGTTGATAGCACTTGGGGGCGGCGCGTGCGCTCACCCGTGTCGCTTATCTCGTATCCAGATAACCTCGCTATTGCTCCAGCTGGCAATACATACGACGAGCGCCTCCGTCTCTTTTTTGTCGCTATGACGCGGGCGCGCGACCACCTAACTATTAGCTACAGCACCCAAGATGATACTGGTAAAGCAACACTACCGGCCAGCTTCCTCGACGGTATCGATCTCACTGCAACTACTGTCGACATACCCAATGATGTGCCAAGCCTCACCACCCAGCTCACCACCGATTGGCAGCGCCGCCTTGCGCCAGTTGGCACGCCCGAGCCCGATTTGCAGCAGCTCCTCCAGCCTATGCTCGAACAGTATAAGCTCTCTAGCACCCACCTTACTGCCTTCTTAGACGTGTCGCGGGGTGGGCCCGCGGCCTTCTTGACCAACTATCTGTTGCGCTTTCCGCAGGCACCGAGCCCGCATGCCATCTACGGCAATGCCATCCACCACGTGCTGCAGCGTGCTCACACCCATCTTACCGCCACTGGCAAGGTGCGACCGGCCGAAGATATCCTCGGCGACTTTGAGCAAGAGCTTAATCGCCAGCCGCTAGGGTCAGAGGACTTCGCGTACTTTAGCCGCAAGGGGCTTGATTCACTAAGCGCCTTCTTGCAGGCCGAGGCACACACCTTCCGTCCCGAGCAAAAGACCGAGCTAAGCTTTGCTGGCCAAGGAGTCGTGCTCGGTGATGCTCACCTTACTGGCACGCTCGACCTTGTCGACATTGACTACACTGCCAATACCATCGCCGTTACAGACTACAAGACGGGCAAGCCCGCCCGCAGCTGGCAGGGCCGCACCGATGCCGAGAAGATTAAGCTGCACAAATACCGCCAGCAGCTGATGTTCTACGAGCTCCTTGTGCGCCACTCGCGCGACTATGCCCGCTACGACTTTGCCGGGGCCACGCTGCAGTTCGTCGAGCCAGATAAGGATACGGGCGATATCCACCAGCTCAGCACCAGCTTTTCCCAGGCCGAGCTGGATGAGTTTGCCCAGCTCATTGCCGCCGTGTGGCGCTGCATTACCCAGCTCCAGCTACCCGACACCAGCCACTACCCAGCCACCTACAAAGGCATTCTCGCCTTTGAGGAGGATTTGCTGCGGCATAGGCATATAGAAGAGCAAGAATAGCCGCTCGGGCGAGCACTTGCCACGTATATATGCCCTTGCTGCAACGCACTACAGGAGAGGATGGCGTGGCTAATAGCCAAGCATATGGACAAGCTCTTTTTGCTACCCTGGCCGAAACATTTTGGTGTAGTATATACGGCATTCTTAGCTCTCGCGCTGACGAATGGGTTTTCCTAGGGGGATTATCTCTGCTTATTTTTATCTGATCCTTACAGCGGGAGTGTAAGACTGTCTGAGTGCAATAAAAAATATGCGTCGTCTGTCATTTGTTGCGAATAGGCATAGAATGAAACAGAACGTAAGAACAAAACGAGAATCTCTGCAAGACATGCACATATTGATTGACAGACTCGCTGTATATTGGTATATATAGTAACAGCTCAACTGAGTGAACCCTGGTAGCCACCCGATGTGGCTATCTCGAGACGCTCAGCACGAGAGCGTCCTTGAAAAAGGGTTCACCGATGATTTCTGCCGAGGCTTCGGCGGAGGGGAGGTGAATACCTTATGTCCTGCAAGATCTGTGCCCGTGATGGCTACACCGGCACAAAAATTTGCCCCTCTTGCAGGGGCACTCAGAAGGAGAAGGGATCCGCCTTCTCCTTCAAGACTGCTTGTGCCACATGTAATGGCACAGGTTACGTCTGTTCCTGCGGCCGACCAAACGGTCGGTAGTAGGAACAGGATGACGGTCAGCCTCACGTGCGAGGCTGAGAGAGTAGGTATTAAGTATAGCAGAATAAGGCTATACACCTATCCGTCACTGGAGATATGGGGGTCAGGCCCCGCCACGTGTGTCTTGCACACATCGGCAGGTTCGACTCCTGCTATCTCCGCTACTGGCAATGCTCCGCTTTCCCGCGTAGAGCACTGCCATAGCAACCGCCGCAGGTTTGCCTTTGTCGGACAAAGAGGGGCAAGGCGGTATCGTTGTCATTCGGGAGGCAACGATCGAGAAGTCTCATGATGCGTGTTTTTATGCCGCGCACCGTGCACCTGCCACGGAGACTTCTTTAAAACATGCGAGACTCGCGAGATTCACTCGCGCCCCGGCTACCAGCCAGGACGAGCAGAACCGCTTGTAGTCTCTCCCGAGCTCCTGCATCCGCATCATGCGTTGAGGCAGGAGCTTCTTCCTTTTTTTAGTACATAACCGTGGTATAGCTATAAAATTCAGGTGCTCACTACTTGACAATTCTCACTAGGTAGATTACAATTATCTCTACCCTTACAAGGAACTCGCCGGATCTGCTCCGGCTTGAGTTTTTGTAAGGAAGGTCGGTCGATGGTGACCGACGACCTGGGATGGCCCGCGTGGTTGCGGGGTACGAGAGGCTTGCTTGTCGATGGAGACAAGCGTGGGAGGGCACCCTCTCTCGTAGCAGGTTCGACTCCTGCCATCCCAGCTCTGTGAGTACTTCTCCAAGGAACTGCCTTGGAGAGTTGACCCCCAGAAAGGGGGTGGTCTATAAGACTATATGCTCACAACCAGCCCCACGTCCGCGCACCCATCTACGCATGCGGGCGTGGGGTCTCTCCCCTGATCAATTGTGTTATAATAGCTTGATATGACGTCGTTTTGGAATGATTTGCCGCAGCCGTTTTTTGTTTTGGCACCGATGGAGGCGGTGACGGATGTGGTGTTTCGCCACGTGGTGGAGCGGGCTGGTGCGCCCGATGTGTTTTTTACTGAGTTTGCTAATGCGACGGGCTGGGTACACGCTGGTGACAGGGCAATTGCTGGGCGGCTCGTCAAGACGGACGACGAGCACCCCCTAGTGGCGCAGATCTGGGGTGGCGAGCCAGGCGATATGGAGCAGTTTGCTCAGCACTGCACACGCCTGGGTTTTGCAGGGATCGATATCAATATGGGCTGCCCGGCCAAGAGCGCCATCAAGAGTGGGGGAGCGGCGCTGATTCGCAATCCAGACGTTGCCGTAGCGGCTATTGCTGCGGCCAAGACAGCTGGCTTGCCAGTCAGCGTTAAGACCCGCCTTGGCTACAGCACTGTGGACGAGTGGCGAGCGTGGCTCACGACACTGCTCCAGCAAGATATCGTCAATCTGACTATCCACCTGCGCACGAAGAAGGAGATGAGCAAGGTAGCAGCGCACTATGAGCTGATTAATGATATCGTGGCGCTGCGCGATGCGATTGCGCCGCAGACGCTGCTCACCATCAATGGTGATATTCGCGATCGGGCGCATGGCATGGCACTAGTGGCAGCCCACCCGGGCGTCAATGGCCTGATGATTGGCCGTGGGGTGTTTGCCGATCCATTCTGCTTTGCACCAAGTGCTGATAGTGTAGCGCAGGGTAGTGACTCTCTGGCGCAGCGCAACTTTGCGCTCCTTCGCTACCACCTCGATCTCTTCGACCACTGGCAACCAACACTAGGCCGGCCATACGAGACGCCCAAACGCTTCTACAAAATCTACATTCGCGACTTCAATGGCGCCAAGGAGCTGCGCGACCAGTTGATGCACACCACCAGTACGGATGAAGCGCGGCACGTCATCCACCAGTGGCATGAGACTATGCACCCATCTGAGTAGATGGTGTTTGTGCTATGGTAAAGGAGGGTGATATCCTCAAATTATATCGTCATGAGGACGAACGAGAGCAATAGTTCTCCATCGGTATGAGCAGGATAGTAGTGATGCTTGAGATATCCTTATCTATGAAGCAAGAAGCGTTTGCCGTGATAGCTATTGCCAGGCAAAGCAAAAGAGACCTCTTAGTCGAAAGATTGGTTTAATTTACTTGTTATTTGCCACACCCAAGAAACTACTTGAGCACAGTCACCATCATGCGTGGGCCGCACAACGCCATGATGGCAGCGAGGTTGTAGTAGAGCATGGCAGTGGTTGCCTGCTGCTGGGCAGTTGGGTCATCTGGGTAGAGAGCCTCGGCCGAGGGTGCAAAGGCCCATGTATCAATATTGAAAGCCTGGTGATGCTCGTGTGCGCGGTCAAATTCCCGCGCCAAGGCCTGGCGGTCGAGCGTTGTCCCAGCGCGCTGATTCATCACCACCGCTACCTCATGGTGATTGCCGCGCAACATATCGGTATGAGCACCAGTGGGCTCAGCACTCTTTGCTAGCTGCGCGTCGACCATCGCCACGAGGTCGCTGCCGCTAGCCATAACAAGCTTGGACTCATCTGCTGCATGGCGAATAATCTGCTGGTGGGCTTCGTCGCTACTATCGCTACCAAGGCCAAGCTCAGTGGCTAGGCTGCGCAATTGCTCACCATGCTGAGCAATGATGGTAAAGATCGCACCCACCTTGTCAGCCGCTGCGCAGCCAGCTTGCTCGCCATGAGCATGGTGATCCCGATGGACGTGCACCGTCGCCGGTATCTGGCCAATCCGCCCCAGGACGCGGGTATTCGCTTCATCAATAGAATCACTATCACCATCACCGCGTACCAATCGATCTGCCACCAAGTAGAGCAAGCCACCGCCTGCACCATTTGGCACTGCTTCTGCTGTGCTGCCGGGCCGACCATCCATGCACGCGCCAATGATATTCTGCACTGCTGGCAGATAGTACTCGCCGAGCCGCTGGACAAACTCTGCTCTGCGGGGCCACTCTGGTGTAGTAAGATCGCCAAGACCATACTTATCACCGAGCTCGTAGGATACAACAGGCTGCTCATAGCAATCACCTGTCGTCTTCTTATTATCTCGATAATCATATGTCCCCTTTGGTAATGATGGATGGGGAGGATAAAATTCCGTCATTATGCTGCTGCCTCTCTGCGGTTGTGTTACCCTAATATTTATACGCGGTGCTTATTGTGGCGTCGACGCAGGCCAGCCACCTTCAGACGCACGGCATGGCGGTCGACCAGCTGGTGAGCCTTCTCGAGCTCTACCTGAGTGCTAGCGTTGTCGCGCTGCTTGAGAGCACGCTCAAGGGCGGCTTTACTCTCAGCCTCAATGATATCGTCGCCGTGCTCGGCTTCGTCGACCAAGATACGTACCTTTGTCTGGCTAATCTCGACCACCCCACCAGAGATAGCAAAGTACTCCAGCTGGTCGTCACTGTCGTCCTTGGCGCGACGCACCGCTACGACACCTGGCACTGCCAGAGTTACGAGTGGTTCGTGCCCTGGGAAGACCGCAATCTGCCCCTCCGGCGTCGGTAGCATCACCTCATACACAGTCTCGTGTAGCTTGCTACCAGTCAGTGTCACAAGTTCTAAATCCATAGCCTTACTATAGCAGAGTAGCAGAGAAAAAGCGAGGTAGAAGACGAGATGATTTTACTCCAAGCAAGAGAAAAGGGCGGGGAGCAGCAGGCCACATGGCGCTGCTCAACCCGCCCTTAGTGGGTAAGGGGCGACCTGCGAAGCTAAATAGAAAGCCCCCAGGCAAGGAGGGAAATAAAAATCCCTCCAATAGCGGCCACCACAATAAGCAACAGCCCCAGCGCCTTCGGCAGGCGCTGGCCTGCCACGATAGCCCCTCCGAAGAGAAGCCACGTGATATACATCACGAGCCAGGGCAGCTCGTGACGACCAAATGCCGTCCCACCGAAGTGAAACAGCATGAGGTAACTGCCAAGCGGTACACCCGCCCAGGCAGCTATACTAATCAGCCAAAACGGCGCAACGTTGCGCGCCTTTCTGGCTTCTCTTTGCATGGAACGGCTGTCCCATGCATTCTTCCTGTTATGCATGAGGGGTCTCCTTCCATGCGTGTCCTTGAGGCGCTGGTCGCCCCACCACCCTCAAGTGTGCCATATTTGATCGGGTAAGTCAAAGTGTGTCTATCTGAGGCTGAGCGCTTTACTGCTTTCTCATACTGTTCGCAGTAGATACTACTGTAATAAGCATATTTCTATACATACCAAT
>CALHWA010000035.1 GCA_938036845.1 uncultured Candidatus Saccharibacteria bacterium
GAGCAGTTCGCTCGGGAGATCTACCGCGACATCCGCGACCAAGCGATCCGCGCCGCTGAGCGGTGGTACGACGTGGCGGTGCGCGTTCGGCTCTCTACTGCAGTAGAGAGGAGTACCGCAGGTACTCCTCTGCTCGACGTCACCGTGGAGTGGGAGTACACCACCGTACCCAGCAGTACCACCCGGCGCTTCGCTTGTGTGTCTGACCAGGATGAGTACACCGAGCTGCGCCAGGACGTACCGGCAACCTCTACCTGGTTCATGGCACCACGCCCTGGCATGGACGCCCGTCGCCGGGAGGCATACGAGCTGCTGGAGCTGACGGTGGATGGCCGGCCACAGTCCATCCGCCGCAGTACCCGTGCCACCGGCCAGACCTACAGCGTCGACCTGGACGAAGAAGCCAGGAGCGGTAAGCCAGTCCGTATCCGCCAGGTTTTCCGCACCATCACCCCACAGTGGAGCCACCGGCTGTACTTCGCCGTCGCGCAGCCGACACGGGGCTGGTCGCTGCGCCTGGACTACACCGACACCAATATTGCCGAAGTCCAGGTCAGTGACACGATGGCGACCACGCCGGCTTCCAGCGTCTTCCATTCGCCAGAGGCTGTACCAGGCAAGGATATCACGGTCGAGACCTCTAGCTGGCTCCTCCCCCAATCTGGCGTGGCCTTCACGTGGGCAACCAACGACGAGCTGCCCCAGACCAAGCAGCCTGAGGCAGTCGCCTCCTCGAGAGAGGGCTAGTTCCTGGGGGTAGTCAGCTTCCGCCGTTCATTTCATCCACCTCCTCACCAGATCGACCGCTACGGACAGTTACAGGATATATCGTCTTGAGATACATAGTCTCTGGATTGGGAGTCTTCGGCCGGTTGAGATGGAGCCGTGCCCACCGACCGCAAGCCGCCGCTCTCACCAGCCACTGGTGAGTTTGGTCGGCGTGTGCGCGCCCGCCGCGAGCAGCTGGGCCTGTCCCAGGAGAAGCTGGCTGAGCGCACCACCCTGCACTGGTCGTACATCGGCCAGGTCGAACGCGGCCAACGCAACCTCAGCCTCCACAACATCCTCCGCATCGCCCACGCCCTCGACACCGACGCCGGTGGGTTGGTGAGTGGGTTGGAGGCGTAGGAGGAGAGGAGCACATCACTGGCTACCATGTCGCCATGAGCCAACCTGCACCCCTCCCCCAGGGGCATCCCACCGACAACGATCTGGCGCGGCGCGCCATACGATCATGAATATTGCGTCTCTTAGTGTCGACACTGCCGTCGGCGTTGTCACCGCACTGACTGGCCTGATCGCTGCCGCTGTGGCCACCACACAGCTGTCCTACCGCCACCGCATGATGCGCACCGCCACCTGGGCACAGGAGCAAGTCCCCTCAGCCAGCGGTGAGCGCAAGCAGCACCTAGAAAACATGCAGCGCTGGGCGCAGTCTGAGGTGGTGGCAGCGACGATGATTCCGGCAAAGGTGTTCGTAGAACCACTATTTACCGCGATGCTAGTTTTGCTGACGCCCGTTCTGCACGACCCACCGTTGTATCCTTTTGCGCTAACCGCATTCCTTGTTCAAGCCCTGCAGTACCGAAGGACAATTCGGTTGTATCTCGAACGCCAGCGGTGCGCCGTAGATTACTATGAAGGTCGGACAGTTCAGCCTGCACACATTGGCCTCCTTTTCCAGATGGAAGGCGGCACGCGCAAGGAGTTTCTCTGGGCCAGCATCGTCTCTGCCGAGCTAACGGCCGTGTCGCTCTTGCTCGCAAGATACATTCACCATGAGCACAAAACGATGCTTCCATTGGCAATTGGCGTTTGTGTCGGAGTTATCAATTCCATCGCTGACATTAGACGCAAAAACAGACACCCATTTCTTGCACAGATATAACCCGCCTATCTCTTGCGAGGCAGTACGCCACACCCACTTCAGCATGCATACCGGCCTTCATCGCTGAAGCTGGCTTGCACCCGCACTATCACCTCATCAGCCGAGACGTCTCCTCTTGCGTAAGTATAGAGCAAACACTTGGTGACCTCAGCGCCACAACGCCTTCAAGTTCGTGCGAGCCGATAATTTCCCGAACTAACTGCCGACATTGTGCTCATTCTACTGTAGTCACACCTATGTATTTAGTAGAGCCATATTGCAGAATATTGCCAGGCAATACCGAATCTATATTCCAATCATGCAGCCTTTACACTCCCCGTCCGTCATGCTTAAATAGAAGTATGACTGAAAAAGACTTTCAACGCATACAAGAATTACTAACCACGAGCCTCAACGCCACAGAGGCACGGAATGCTGAGCACTTCGACAAAATCGACAAGCGCTTAGATGGCGTGGAGAGACGGCTCGACAAGCTAGAGCACGAGATAAAAGACGTGCGCAGCAGCATGGAGGAGAGATTTGACGCCATTGGTGCTCAATTTAATGAGATTGACAACCGGTTTGCAGAACTGGACGAGAAGATCGATCGCAACCATCAGGAAGTGACCACGCGGATCGATACACTCAGTAAAAACATCGAGTCTCAGCACCAAGACGCCCTCGAAGCGAGAGGCGCACTACGGCTGCTCACCACGCAGCATGAGACTCTCGCCGGCCGGGTAGCGGTTGTTGAGAGTAGGTTGCAGGCGGCGTAGCAGCATCATCGTTTTCACAGAGCGATTTTGTACCCCAATGAGTTGATTGTCATTAAGAAGCACGCAACTCCAGCGCAGTACCGACCAGTCTAGGACGACTACCACCTAAGGCGCTACATCTATGTCGACAATCAGCTTGAGAAGTCCGCGCCCCGCTGCCGTTACCAAACCGCAACGGCGTAGACTCACTCACTATCCCCACGACAAGCTATCGTGAAAGCGCCCCGCTCGGGCACGATGTCGCAATGGCTGCGACAGGCACACCATGAGGAACCCATCATGTATTTCAAGTCCCTAACCATCACCAATTTCAAGTCTTTTGAGGGCGAACAGAAGATCAACTTCTCCAAAGGCATCAACTATATCGTTGGCGATAATAACTGCGGAAAGTCTACAATCATTGACGCTCTACGTTATCTAGCCGACGGAGCTCGCGATACATCAGCATTGCAAAACAAAGCTGCCAGCGAGGACTTCTCAGTGGAGGTAGTCATCGCTGGCAGCGATTTGATTCAGATTGTCGCCGACAAAAAGTACAGCAAGTATAAGGACTATCTGCTCACCGATGGCGACGAGCCCTATTTCAGGGTGCGACGCTCACCAAAAGAAGAGGAAATTGAGCAGAACGGCAAGAAGGTGAAACTTGACGGAAAGAAAGCTCCCTTCTGGAATCCTGAGACGCAGCAGTTCGAGAACCCGACCGGTATCGACGCTCTCTTCAGGTCGTTAGTCGACCTCGTGCCGGTACTTGCCGACACCACCACCTCGGAAATCGTCGATTTCGGTTCTACCAAAACTCTTGGAAAACTCATCTCGGTAATCTCGCAAAGTTTTCAAGAGAGCCCCAAGTGGAAGGCATTTCAGGATGCCCATGCGATGGCATTCTCCGATGGTGAGGAATCGCTCTCATCTCTGACAGAGGATGTCACTAACCAGGTTGAAAGCCTTGTGCAGGCCCAATACGGCGCAGCCAAAGTCCGATTCGACTTCGATCTTCCTGATGCTACAACCTTCATCAAGGGCGGCCAGCTACTCGTCACAGATGGCAACTACGAGACCCCGCTGTGTGATAAAGGTACCGGAATGCAGCGTGCTGTCACGTTAGCGCTGATTCAGGTGTACTCGAATATGCAACACAAAACGAAAGAGCACGCACCTCTCACGCTTCTCCTGGACGAGCCCGAAACCTGGCTCCACCCTCGTGCGCAGATTCAGCTCGGCGACGCGCTGGTACGAATTGCTGAGAATGAGCAATTATTCCTCATCACGCACTCACCGTACATGCTGCGCTCGTACCAACCAAAGCAGCACAGACTGCTCATCTTCTCGCGCGATAATAACGTGCCATCGATTCAATACTCGGACAAGCTTGGGCTCATTGCCAACCAAGAGCCTTCTCTGGGCGAGATCACCTACTTTGCATTTGGAATTCCGTCTGCTGAGTTCCATGATGAGTTGTGGGGTGAAATACACTGCCATATCGACCCAGGCAGCGAGTCTGGACTCAATAAAGCCTTGAACGAAAAATACGGATTTGATTACAAGAAAACATGGATTAGAGAGGGAAAGAACGGGCTGAGATCTGAATCAGCAACAATTCCTTACTACATCAGAAGTTCTAGCCACCATCCAGAGAACAGGCACAACAAGCCATACACAGACGACGAGTTGGAAGAGTCAACCGAGAGCCTCATCGCAGTGCTGAAGGCGCTACAGAGCACGCAGACTAACACTCCGTAGAGGATCAGCCACTCGCATCAAGCACAGTTGCCCACCTGAAGGCTGTCGATCGTGCACCTGTGGAACGTGACGGGGATTTTCCGCACGTTCCACAGGTGGCATGTCTGC
>CALHWA010000036.1 GCA_938036845.1 uncultured Candidatus Saccharibacteria bacterium
ACTGCATTTGGTGATGGTATTTCTGGTAAGACACCAGACGTTGCAGTTCATATCGTCATATTCTTTGCAGTAATGGCACTTATACTGGCGGCTATATACTGCCGCTATAAAGATATGGGCCAAAAGAAATGAGGTAGTATGTTGTGGGAGAAAAACTGTGGTTTGGCTGGAGATACCAGACACCACCCATTGGTAACGGCCAGTGTCTGCTAAGATGGCCATAAGTCGGCTCGTTTTTTGCTATTGCAAATACTACTAAACTATGACATATATAAAGATATGGTATTATCTAGGGGTAGCGAAATTACAAAGACGACACAGATATTGCGATATCTACTGTCCTTTGATGATAATGGCAAAATGAATCGAACGAAGCTTATCAAGCTTCTTTGGGCAGCTGACCGCTACCATGTTCGTCATTATGGGCGATTGGTTTCTGAAGGAAGCTACGTTGCTATGAGGTTTGGCTCGGTGGCTTCTCTTGCGCTTGATGTAGCCCAGGTTAAAAATGATTTTGCATTCGATAAAGATGATATAGAGTATATTGGATATTATCTCTCTGCTGATGAGAAGGATACGATGGCAACAGCTGCAAAAATAGCAGACGATCATCTATCAGAGACAGACAAAGAGGTACTTCAATGGGCATGGGATACCTTTGGTAAGAAAGATGCTTTTGATATGGCTAACAACATTAGCCATCGCTATCCTGAGTGGTCACAGTATGAAGATTTCTTTATATCTAGCGGTGGACGGGACCGAAAAGAGATTGACCCTGAAAGGTTCTTTGATAATCCACAAAATGATGAGTTCTTTGTGCAAGACGCTAGCCAGCTTGCAGCAGCTCACGAACGCTATATTGATAATAACAAGATATATACCATTCTTGGTCTATAAATGATTCAAATCCCCTCCGATATTCAGGTAAATTCATTCTATAGATCACTACGACAAGGCTTTTTATTTAGAATGAAGGGTGATGAGCCATTTCTTAGTGATAAGTATCATGTTTTTATAGTACTAAACTATAACCCGCACACTCACGAGGCGCTTATTCTTGTTAACGGCACATCGCAGGTGCAAAAACGTCTTCGATATTATCATTCTAATCCTCAGCGTAGAGCGGATCAGGCGACTATTATTATTTGAAGCTGGCAAATACCCATTTTTTCCAAAAAAGACGTTAATAGATTGCAATTCAGTCACAACCTGTTGTATTAATTCAACGCACTTTGCAAACGGCAACCTGCAACCTATGAGTGAACGGCTAAGTGATGAAGATCTGCAGCGTATCATTGAAGGAGTTATGAATAGTAGAACAATTCAGCCATATATAAAAAATAAGATCCAACCACAAGAATAGAACAGGGTGAAGTCTTAGTTAGTATACGAAGAGCACAGGTTTTATTTATCACCACCGTGCTCTAGCAATCACCTCCTGATATCGCTCGACATAATTTTGCGCCATAATATTAGCAGAGAATTTTTGCTCAATGCTAGCCCGGCACGCGGCTGGGTCGATCTCGTCTACCCGGTTGGCATAGGCAAAGAACTCGTCTTGGTTGCTCGCAAGGAAGCCATTGACGCCGTGAGTGATAATCTCGGGCATGGCACCGCGCTTCATCGCCACAACGGGTGTGCCGCAGGCCAGCGCCTCGATAACCGCCATACCAAAGGGCTCATCCCACTCGATAGGGAAGAGCAATGCCTTGGCATTAGCCACGAAGTCGAGTTTTTTCTTGCCACTGAGGTTACCTGCATAGGTGATGCGTCGATGCTTGAGGACGGCCGGGAGGATGTGGTCGCTATAGTAGCGGAATTCTTCGTTGCGTCGGTAGTTGGTGAGTGGGTTGGAGAGCTCGAGGAGCAGCTTGCGGTTGCTGCCGATCCCTGCGACTGTGCCCGCCATGCGGAGGCGCTTCTTGTACTGGGCAGCGTAGGCTACAGCGGTAGCTTGTCCTTTGTCTTGGGTGAAGCGGGCGAGGGTGATGTAGTAATTTTGCTTGTGCGAGACGAAAGGAAAGGCGTTGCAGTCGATGGCATTGTGCACGGCTGGTAGCAAATGGGGGCGGATCTCTCGTGGGGCTTTGCGCGCCATTGCCTCCGAGATACACGTCATGTAGAGGCGGCCAGGATTCATATATTTGAGCTGTGGGCGATTATCCATCTGCCCTGCCTCGATAGTTTGCGGCGTAGAAAATGGTGGCCCATGGAACGTATGCAACACTGGTGGTAACCCCGGTATGCGGCTCACTGGTGAGAAAAAAGCTGGCCCAATGTAGGGGTTGTGGTCGTGAATGATATCAAAACGGCCATCGGCTTCGATGGCGTGGAGGGTAAAATTGAGATGAGTCTGGAGGGCTTGGAGTGGTGCGTCGTAGTAGGGATCGTCGATGGTGTCGAAGAGCTCGCGCTTGTAGTATGAGTGGGTTGGCGTGCCGTTGCGCATCCGCCGTGCGCCATTAGCGAAAAGCTCTACCTCGACATCATCGCGTTGCTGCAGCGCACGCACCAAACCTTCGACAACGAGCTCGATGCCGCCATAGCCTTTGATGGGGAGAGCGAGCCACGGCGGGGCAACAACTGCCACTCGTAGTGGCCGTGGGGGGGGTACTGCGGGACGATCACTTGACGAACATTGTGTATCATTTCGTAGCATCATATAGCTAGTATAGCATAATCAAGCAAAATGTGGAGTAGTAGGGTATAATACAGATATGGAGTCGTTTCATATCTTTAAGCCGTGTGGCGATCATCTCGTGGCACACCTCTACGAGCATTTGGTGATGCAGACGATGCATCGGCAACTGTTTGAGGCGGGGTTGTTTCAGGCGATTGACTACCAAGCCTATGGAATCGTCTATTCTGACGCCGGGGTGATGGGGATCGATGTGACGCTCTATACCATGCAGGCCGAGCGCTTTGTGGCGCAGCTGCGCCAGCCAGTGGCGGAGGATGATGATGCGATGATCGACTGTGCGCTGCGG
>CALHWA010000037.1 GCA_938036845.1 uncultured Candidatus Saccharibacteria bacterium
AGCTTTTCCTCAAACAGCGGCATATTATTATCATCGACGATGTAATGAATCATAAATCGATATGATTGGCCTGTCTCGCCAACAAACATATTAAACAATCGGCAATACTTTGCCTCGCATTGCGCTTGATATAGTGGATGATCTTTGAATGAATCCTCATGCCACTTCGGCGCCGTAAATAGCACCAATATGCATTCTATAAGTATCCGAATACTTATTTCCATGAGTGGGTTTTGCACAGTTGAGGCGAAATCCATGAAAGCCGATCGTATATGACGAATCCTCATTCTGGAGAAACTTTGCTGAATCCCGGGGCACAATAATTGACCCATAGCGGCCTTGCTGCGTTATGGTCTTGAGGCGGCTCAGCTGATACAGCGAAAAGCGTTGCCCAATTGCTGCACCCTCACAAGCTTTCTCAATTGCCTGCAGAATTACTGTTTCATCCCAATCAGGTGCGTGCATATTTGCAGTGATAACAATGTCACTGTTAGCCAGCGTATAAAACATCCCGTAAAATCGCTGCGCATCTCTTAGTGATATATCAGTTGCTGATTGAGTGCGCTGTGCGAGCTTTGGCCGTCCGAACATCTGATACTGATTATCGCTCATCAGTGCGGCGTCAATATCACGCTCTTCCTTGGCAAGCTCGGCAAGTGTGCGTTTTTTAGCAGCCTGGAAGGTACTGCGTGTGATACCTGTTTGATAGAGGCTACGTATTATGTGGCTCAGCTTTGTAGCAAACTGCGGTGCGCTCTCTGCCTGGAGCGAATAAGCCACAAAATGCTGTAACCAATCTTGATAAATATGCGCCGACGCATCAATATGGTCATCCTCCATAGTCTGCGTCAGGACGTGCTGGACGATACGCGGTACTTCGTAGATGCGAGCGTCACCAGCGTACTCATACCCTGCTCGCACGGCAATGGGTTGTTGCGTCAGGAGTGTCGACCAGCCAGACAGGCAGACCCTGCGTGGTGGTATGCTTCGTGATAGTATAGTTCATAGCGGTATCATACCATCTTTTGTGCAAAAAACAAAAATACCTCCACTGTGGGAGGTATTTTTGTGAGTTTGCGAGTACTTTTGCAAACTACTTGACGATGTTGGTCACAACACCGGCACCGACTGTGCGGCCACCTTCGCGGATAGCGAAGTCTTGACCCTTGTCCATAGCGATTGGGGCGTTCAAGGTCACCTTGAAGGTTACTTGGTCGCCTGGCATCACCATTTCCTTGTCGGCAGGGAGCTCAATCTCACCAGTCACGTCCGTTGTGCGGAAGTAGAACTGTGGCTTGTAGCCCTTGCTAAATGGTGTGTGGCGGCCACCCTCTTCTTTCTTGAGGATGTAGACTTCCGCCTCAAACTCGGTGTGTGGGGTGAGTGTGCCTGGAGCAACAATCACCTGACCGCGCTCGATCTGGGTGCGCTCGATACCACGCAGCAACAAACCAGCGTTGTCACCTGCCTGACCTTGGTCGAGGCTCTTCTTGAAGGCTTCGACACCAGTCACAACAGAGGTCTGAGTTGGCTTAAGACCAACAATCTCTACTGGGTCGTTGATCTTGATAACACCCTGCTCGATACGACCGGTTGCAACTGTACCACGACCCTTGATTGAGAAGACATCCTCGATTGGCATCAAGAATGGCTTGTCGAGGTCGCGCTGAGGCAACTCGAAGTAGTCGTCCATAGCAGCCACCAGCTCCATCACGGCGTCCTCTGCCTCGGTGTCGCCCTCGAGCGCCTTGGTAGCAGAACCCTTGATGATTGGTGCGTTGTCGCCATCGTAGCCGTTCTTGGTGAGCAGCTCGCGGACGTCCATCTCAACCAGCTCAACCAACTCTGGGTCGGCCAAGTCCATCTTGTTGAGGAAGACGACAATCTTTGGCACACCAACCTGGTGAGCAAGCAGCACGTGCTCGCGTGTCTGCGGCAATGGACCGTCGTTGGCGGCAACCACCAGCACAGCACCGTCAATCTGAGCGGCACCAGTAATCATGTTCTTGACGTAGTCGGCGTGACCTGGCATGTCAACGTGCGCGTAGTGGCGCTTCTCCGACTCGTATTCCTGGTGGGAGCTGGCGATGGTAATACCGCGTTGCTTCTCCTCAGGAGCGTTGTCGATGTCTTCGTAGTTGCGAGGCTTGTTTACATCGCTTGGAAGACGCTTTGCCAACACGTGAGTGATGGCAGCCGTTAACGTTGTTTTACCGTGGTCGACGTGACCCATAGTACCAACGTTAATGTGTGGCTTACTTCGATCGAAATCTGCCATGTAGGTAAGTACTCCTTACTTATGTTAATATTTGGTACGACGCGAGCTACTTGCCGGAGTAGAGACACTACGACAAAACGCGTCGCGCGTTAGGATTTATTATAGGGTGCGGTGGCAAAAAAGTAAAGTAGCTAGTCCCACCAAACATACCACTGTCGACTGCTATATACCTGGTTTGCCAAAGCTTCGAAGGTCTCCGACCCTTGATAGACTGCGTCGCCATATGAAAAATAGAAGAGCTCAACGGCAACCGCCTTAGCATCAGCATCGGTCTGCGGTGGACGCTCGACATAATACTCAACAGTATCATGGCTGATAGCGGCAGGCACAGCACCGTACTTCTCATACCAATAGCGCGATACCGCCACCTGGATGGCTGGCTCGGGACAATCATTCCAACCACCCATACAGAGATAGGCGAGTGCCTCATAAGGTGCTGTGGTCGGTAGTTTGATAATAATAACCGGATTGTCGCTATCTGCCTGGAGCGGGCTGATGAAGTCAACTGTGGTAGGGTCGTCATCATGAGGTGATACTGAGAAGCCCGGCGCGAAGTAATCATCTACACTAGAAGTGCGCTGATTCTTTTTCGCTGTTTCAGCTGGCAGCTCCTGCGCAACGTGAGCAAAGAAGGCTGGTACATCAATTGCCTGCGATGCTTCCATGGTGCGCCGCACAAGCTCGGGGACTGTCTGGACGCCAGCGTTCTCTAGGCCTTGCGCTATCTCATCTAGGATGAGGTCATCGAGCGTTACAATCACAGGCGTGAATCCCTCGTGTCTACCCTGCTCGCGGAGCTGCAAATAGCGCTGCGTTGCATTAACGACTTCGCATTCTACGTAGTCGACATCGCTCCCGGCAAAGAGTGTTTTGAATCGTTGCATGGTATCTGCCATAGTATTCCTCCTCGGGCGCATTATAGCATAGAGGGATGTATCAATTATTACTGAGTGCAGCGAAAAAGGTGCGGACCTTTGGTTGCGTGGAGCGATTAATGACCTGCGCTGGTGTACCATCTTCAATAATCTTACCCCCGTCAAGAAAGACAATCCGCGATGCGACATCGCGCGCAAACGACATCTCATGTGTGACGACGATCATTGTGATCCCCGTTTCGGCAAGGTGCTTAATAACCGCTAGTACCTCGTCGACCATCTCAGGGTCGAGCGCACTCGTCGGCTCATCAAAGAGCAAGACTTTTGGCTGCATTGCCAAGGCACGAGCAATCGCTACCCGCTGCTTTTGCCCACCCGAGAGATGACTCGGGTATTCTTGGGCTTTGGCGCGAAGGCCAACCAAGTCGAGCATTTGAAGCGCCTGGCGCTTGGCCTTTGCCTTGGGCAGTTTGCGCACCTTGAGCGGTGCAAGCATGATATTTTCGAGTACGGTCATATGTGGAAAGAGGTTAAACTGCTGGAAGACCATGCCAAGCTCAGTCCGAGCTTTGTTGAGGTCGGTCGCTGGATTGGTCATATCAATACCATCAACCCATACTTCTCCGCTTGTCGGCATCTCAATCATATTAATACAGCGAAGCAGCGTGCTTTTGCCACCACCACTCGAGCCCAAGAGAACGACAACCTCTCCCCGCTTGATTGTCAGGTCAATGCCGCGCAAGACATAATTATTGCCATAGTGCTTGCGGAGCTGCTTGATATTAATCATGCGCTTTAAGCCTCCTCTCTACTCGATTCATCACCCACGTAAATAGCGTGGTGAGGGCAAGGTAAATCATTGCAGCGGCAAAGAGCGACTCAAAGGCGGTGGCTGTTTGGAAGCGGATATTATCAGCACCGCGCATTAGATCGTTCATACCAATCCAGCCAACGACCGACGTCTCCTTGAGGAGCGAAATCCCTTCGCTGATCAGTGATGGCAATGACTGCTTGAGTGCTTGGGGGAGGATGATATAGCGCATGGTTTGCCAGCGACTCAAGCCAAGCGAGCGCGCCGCTTCGATTTGCCCCTTATCAATACTCTCTATCCCGCCGCGAATAATCTCAGCAATGTATGCACCACTGTTGATACCAAAGGCGAGACTTGCAATCCACAGTTTTGGCACCCCACGGTACGAGCCAAATACCACGTAATACATAATGAGTAGCTGCACCAAAGCAGGTGTGCCACGAATGACCGTGGTATAGGCATGAGCTAAGCTCACCCATGGCCGCCAGCGCTGAAGGCGATGTAGCTTGCATGTGCGAAATGGTTGCCAAGCAGACTGCTGCATGAGAGCGACAACCAGGCCAATCACAAGCCCAATGATTGTCGAGAAGACGGTGAGCAGGATGGTCACCTCCAGACCGCGCCACAAGAATAGATAGCGCTCGTCGCCAAAAAGGATATCCCACACATTCATGGCCGGGCCACTCCGAAGTGTTTTTTGATGAGCTTATCGTAGCGGCCATCACGCTTCATTGCGGCAATGCTAGCGTTTACCTCAGCGAGTAGTTTGCTATTACCCTTTTTGATAGCAATGGCGTAATCCTCGTGCGAGAGGTTGCGTGGCAAGGCAACAAGCTGCGGGTTCGTGGCGAGGTATTGCTGAGCTGGCCCATCATCCATAATGGCAGCGTCGATCCGCCGACTACTGAGCTCTTGCACCACACTCGCTGTCGACTGGAGCTGCACCACGTGCGCCCCGCGAATCTTGTGCGCCAGTGTATCGGCTGTAGTGCCAAGCTGTACGCCAATTCTCCTGCCAATGAGGTCATCACTGGTGGCAATTGTTGAGCCAGTCTTTGGCACAATTATCTTTTGCGCTGCAGTATAATACGTGTGCGAAAATTCAGCATTCTTGCGCCGGTCTGGTGTGACGGTCATACCGGCTGCAATGAGGTCGATCCGCCCAGCCTGCAAGGCCGGCAAGAGGCCATCAAAGGCGATCTCCTCAATTTGTAACGAACGGTTTGTGTCCTTAGCAATCTCCCGCACAAGGTCAATATCAAAGCCAACGATCTCCTGCCCCTGCTTATATTCAAACGGCTTAAAGCCAGGATCGGTACCCAGCACGAGTGTTTTTTCCAGACCACTACCAGCAGTATTAGTGGTAGAGGCTGCCGGGCTCAGCTCGACATCCCAATACATATAGCCTAACAAAATTACTACCATAGCAGCGAAACTCAGCCATGTAAGCCGTGTCAGTCTGCGTTGCCAACGAGTCGATTGCGCCATGCATATAAGTATAAGCGCTTTGCTAGACGGATGCAAGTACTTGTATTGTTCTATTTACCGCGCTATGATAAGAATATAAAAGCAACACATAAGGAGGCACCCTATGAATAGTCTTGCAAAATACAATCCATTTGAGGAATTGCGCGCATTGCAGCGGCAGCTGTTTGACAATCCCTTTACCACGACACTCAGCCAAGCTGTCACAACTGATGTCTATACGGTAGATAATACACTGGTTGTTGAAGCGCACGTGCCAAACTTTGCCGAGGAAGACCTCGATGTAAGCCTTGACAATGGTGCGCTCGTCATCCGTGGCGAACGGCACGAAAAAACCGAGGACAAACAGCGCAACTACGTCGTTCGTGAGAGCAGCACAAGCTTCTGCCGTCGTGTACAGGTACCAGATGGTAGCGATGTTGAGCAGATTAAGGCCCATCTGGAGGACGGCATCTTGAGGGTAACGATACCACTCAAGCCACTACCTGCGCCGCAAAAAATTGCCGTCAAAAAAATAGCCAAGCACGACAAGAAAACGAAAAAGTAGTACAAACCATAGCCTTGCATTAACGAAAGCCGGTATATATACCGGCTTTTGTATACTATTCACCATTCCACGCACTGAGACAAGATAATAAAACACCCCTATAACAGAGGTGTTTTATAGAGATACTATAAGGAAGCTTACTTACTGCGCTTCTCGATAATCTCCTGCGCGACGTTTGGTGGAACTTCCTCATAGTGGGCAAGTTCCATCGTGCTAGCAGCTCGGCCCTGCGACATCGAGCGGATGTCGCTGGTGTAGCCAAACATGTTTGCCAGTGGCACGATAGCCTTGACGAGCTTCGCGCCGCCCATCAAGTCTTCCATTGCCTCAATGCGGCCCCGGCGGCTATTGAGGTCGCCAATGATATCACCCATGAATTCCTCAGGTGTTGTCACCTCAACCTTCATCACTGGCTCGAGCAAGACTGGGTTGGCCTTCTTGATACCTTCGCGGGCAGCCAAGTGAGCAGCAAGATTGAAGGCGAGCTCGCTTGAGTCGACATCGTGGTAGCTTCCATCGTATAAGGTTGCCTTGACGTCAACAACTGGATAACCAGCAATCACACCACCATCGAGTGTCTCCTTAATACCCTTCTGCACAGCCGGGCGGTACTCTTGTGGCACCACACCACCCTTGATTTCGTCGAAGAATTCGTAGCCCTTGCCTGGCTCGTTCGGCTCAAAGCGCACCCAGACATCACCGTATTGGCCACGACCACCAGACTGCTTGGCGTGCTTTCCTTGCGCTTCGGCTGTACCCTTGATGGTCTCGCGGTAGGCGACTTGCGGCTCACCAACATTGGCCTCAACGTTAAACTCGCGCTTCATGCGGTCGATCAAAATCTCTAGGTGAAGCTCACCCATACCGCTCATGATAGTCTGACCAGTCTCTTCGTCGGTGTAGACGCGGAAGGTTGGATCTTCTTCGGCCAGGCGCTGCAAGGCAATACCCATCTTCTCTTGATCGGCCTTGGTCTTGGGCTCTACGGCAATCGATACTGGCGGCTCGGGGAAGCTAATCGCCTCAAGAGCAATCGGGTGCGCTTGCTCACACAGAGTATGGCCCGTAAAGGTACCCTTCAGGCCCACCACAGCAGCGATGTCACCAGCACCCACGCTATCGATCTCTTCGCGCTTGTCGGCGTGCATCCGAACGATGCGGCCCACACGCTCCTTCTCACCCGTCGTTGTGTTGAGAACGTAGCTACCGGCAGTCAAGCGGCCACTGTAGACACGGATAAAAATCAGCTTACCAACGAATGGATCAGCAGCTAGCTTGAAGGCCAGTGCAGTCATTGGCTGCTTGTCATCAGGCTTGCGGCTCACTTCGTCACCAGTCTTGGGGTTCTTGCCCCAGATCTCACCAACGTCGAGTGGGCTTGGCAGGTAATCTACCATCAGGTCAAGTACCTTCTCGACGATCACGCCGCGGCCATCGCCACCTGTTACCAAGAAGAAGTCACCAGCCAAAACGCGCTGACGCAGTGCTGCCTTGAGCTCGTCAACAGTAATGGCATCCTCACCTTCGTCAAGGAACTTCATCATCAGGTCGTCATCGGCCTCAACAGCGTTCTCAACGAGCAGACTGCGAGCTCGCTTTGCCTTGTCGAGCATATCAGCTGGGATCTCACCCACCTTAAGCTCGTGGTCGGTGTAGTCATCATAGGTGTAGGCCTTCATATCGATGAGGTCTACCACACCACAGACATCCTTCTCAAAGCCAATTGGCAGGTGGATTGGGAAGGCTTGCTTGCTCAGGCGGCTATGGATCGACTCAATCGACTTGTAGAAGTCGCCACCAGTCTGATTGATCTTGTTAATGAAGCAGATGCGGGGCACACCGTATTTGTTGGCCTGGCGCCACACGGTCTCACTCTGGGCTTCTACCCCCATCTTGCCATCAAAGACGGTTACTGCGCCATCGAGTACGCGCAGGCTGCGCTCCACCTCAGCGGTAAAGTCAATGTGCCCAGGGGTGTCAATGATGTTAATCTTGTGACCCTTCCAAAAGCAGGTCACTGCTGCAGAGGTAATGGTGATCCCGCGCTCTTTTTCTTGGCTCATCCAGTCGGTGGTGGCACCACCATCATCACCGCGCACGGTACCAATCTTGTGGTTAATACCGGTGCGGTACAAAATACCTTCTGTCGTCGTCGTCTTACCGGCGTCGATATGGGCAATAATACCAATGTTACGAAAGTCCTTCAGAGGGACATTCTTGGGGGTTGCCATAGGGGGCTCCTTCTCTCCTTACGTGTTTTTTAGCATGAGTAATACAACTCTCAACGATTGATTATAGCATGGATTGGATGTGGGCGGTAGAGTAATTATCACCCCTGATGAGTCTATCTGCTCCTACTAGCCAGGGAGCCGTTCGCCGTTTTTTGACCACACCCCGTAGCGGTCTGGCGCGGTGGTGCGCATTGCTTGAGGCACAGCATCATACTCACCTGGTGGTAAGCCGCTTGTATTAACATAGAGTAGCTTGTATTCGGTTTGCTGAGCATTGGTGACGTACAGGTAGGTGTTGCTGGTTGCATCAGTGGTACTGCCCTGTGTGACACTGGGAAGCGTGGTGATGTAGGTCGGCACTAATTGACGCAAGAATGTGGCGCTATCGCGGCGCTGGTAGGTAGGAGTAGTGCTACCGGCAGTCTTGGCAACCGGGTATGCACCATTTTTGGTATAGTAGCGATCAAGTGCTTGGCGCATTGCTGTGAGGTCGGCCACGCGAGTCCGCCCCTGTGCACCAGCCTGGATGCGTTGATACGAGACGAGTGTCAACGTAGCAAGGATGGCAATAATAACGATCACAACCAGCAACTCTACCACTGTATAGCCAGCCTGTTTTTTCTGCATTAGCCGATTTTTCATAGCGCTCATGCTTTGCATTATACGAAGTGCAGTGCGTTTGCGCAAGAGCCATTGCTGCTAACCTAGCTGGCAGTGTATAATGGCACTATGCAACCACGTGGATCATCCCCTTCACCTCAGTACCGACGCTCTCGCATGACGCCGCGTGGGTTAGCGATACGCTTTGCTCTGGCTGGTTTAGTGGTTGTTGCCATCGCAGCAGGGATTATTTATATCGCAACTCGGCCGCACAAAGCCGAAAACACCGAGCAGCACACCGAGGCAAAAACTGGCCCACGGGAGCAGCTCACCGCCGCCAAGACGCTCGAGCGTGCCAAGAAGTACTTTAAGGGTACAGAAGCCGTTAAGTCATCACTGTCAACACCGGTCAAGGCCGAAGGTTCTCGCTTTTATTCTATCGCTACCGACCCAAGCAAAACTAAGAGTGCTGCCGCTACCCTGTCCAAGGCTGAGGCCAAGCGCAATGTTACTGCTCTAGAGCACATGCTTGACTACGACCAATTTACGCGCTATGTCGTGCAAGATGGCGACAA
Organism: uncultured Candidatus Saccharibacteria bacterium; assembly: GCA_938036845.1. Taxonomy (GTDB): domain Bacteria; phylum Patescibacteriota; class Saccharimonadia; order Saccharimonadales; family Saccharimonadaceae; genus Saccharimonas. The sequence goes on from CALHWA010000037.1 coordinate 9,403, forward strand.
AGATGGCCCATACCTTGCAGACTTTACACGTAGTAATGGCGACGTAACCTGCCAGATTAGCAACGCTCCACTCGACCCAAACGACCCAAAGAACAAAGAAACCCGCTTCGTTGAGTTCAAATGTCTTGATGCTGCAGATTACAAAGACCTCGCTAAGCAGCAAGCTCCTCTCTATAACGCCTACTCGCCTGCCGCAAGTTCGAGTTATAACGTTGGCATTGTCGGCACTATGACGGTGCGCGAGAGCAAGCTTGCTGGGTATCGCTTGGCAGAGATACCACTAGGCGGTGTGCAGCCCGAGTCCCACCTCTTTAATTCACAAGGGACAGCGCTGTTTTATCAATCAAGTGATGGCCGCTGGGTCTTCTTCCAGATCCGCCAGAACGATATGCTCTCCTGTGACGTCTATAAGGCTCAACTCCGCAATGCTAAGAAAGTCGACCTACGGCAAATCTATGAAGGCGACAAATGCCGCGACCTCAGCAAAGGCGAAGTAGTGACGGTAGAGATGCCAAAGTATCGGTAGAGTGTTGATCGAAGATCCTATCGGTAGGTATTATCGAACACGATAACCTTGCTATTTCTGCATGATATGTATTAAACTACCCTATAACTGGTAAATATTTTACGGAGCAATGATGAGTGTAGTAACAATGAAACAAGAAGGTGACTATATGATACAGTTCGCCTACCTCCTTGGCAAGCATAAACAAGAAGTTGTTGCATATTTCAATAAGACTTCTGATTTTCTATGGTGGGATGCGATTAAGACAGATGATCCACCCGTAGAATTATTGAGAGTGCTGTGTTGGTTTGACGATTCAACAATTGCTGTACTAGATTGGCACGATGATATTCTTATTTCTTTTACATTTGATCTTGCACCAGAAAACGTGAGACCTGGCGAGGATTATGACAGTCTAGATGATGATGGATTTGATATATACTGCCCGATTAGTTTAATGACGTATGCTTCTAGGTTAGATACGGCTGAGAAAATCATTGACACATATGGTCCT
>CALHWA010000038.1 GCA_938036845.1 uncultured Candidatus Saccharibacteria bacterium
CTACAGTAAGTGGGATAGGTCTATCTCTCGATCCCTTTGGGTTGAGGGTGTCACACGAGAGGAGGTGTCTCAGCCATGGGAGTGCCCTGGGATCTACCATTGGGTTTGGAATGAAAGCGAGCAAAGTCAACATGCGTACCAAGAGCGAGCTCTACTGACATTCTTTGCTCGTTGCGGCATCGTGGTAGGGTCAGTTGCTATCAGTAGCTGCTTTGCATCGTACGCTTGGTCATTATGGTGGCTACTATTGGCTATTCCCTCCACACTCCTGACTGGCATTACTGGCATCGTCCTAGTGGGTGGATGGCAAGAACGTAAGCAGCTGTACCGGCGTTTCCGCTCTGGTGAGTTGAATGCAGTGGAGTTTGATTACAGTGTCATCCGCTATATACGCTTGCTGCTTCAATCTGGCCTCTCTCAGAGTGTCCGTAAGAGGCTGGAGGCTGGTGCTGGTGGAGGGTCTGTTGACAGTATCAACACCAACGTAGTTAGTATCAGTCAAGAGTCCGTCGCTCGGGTTGTTCGTCGCAACCCAGAACTGATCGAGTTCATCAGCAAAGAGTACGGCGCCAAGCTCCCCTCGCCTGATGAGTATCGACGTCGTGCCTTCGATGTCCTGTATGGCTACATACAGGACGAGATCAACCGCCTCGAGGCCGATCGCGTTGCTGCTGAAGAGCAACGGCGCATCGAAGCCGAGCGCGAGGCTACTGAAGCGTCGCTTCGTCGCTCACGTGAGGAGCGTGAAGCCCTGGTAGCTGCTGAGGCTGACCGCGCTTCACGGGTGTCGTCCCTCCCCTTCATCCTTGGTGAGTCCGAGGATGAGGTCATCGCCTGGGGATCGCTGTCTCAAGCGATGCTGAAGGCAGATAGTGACTCGACTTGTGCTACCGATCGCAAGGAACCAAAAAAGGCTTGATCTCTCAAGCCTCACACCGGCCTATGGAATAGCATAGGCATGGTCCTTCTATCCACCGGGCTGCCCGCTTGAGTACCATTGTGTATTCGCGGGCAGCCCCCTACCCCTGTTTTTTGCTTATGACGCAATTATTTGTTCAAGTAAAACCGGCTGGGAGAGCCGGTTTTTTGTGCGATGCGGAGCGCGTTATCGCCCAAGATACTGCTCAATCCGCGCCAGCGTCCGCTCTTTGCCAAGCAGCGCCAGCGTGTCATTCAGCTGGGGGCTAAAGGGTGCCCAGGTGTTGGCGATGCGGATGAGGCTAAAGAGCACGCCCGGCTTATGGCCAGTGGTCTCGAGGAGCTGGTTGAGAGTGTCTTGGATAGCGCTTGGCGTCCATGTGTGCTGCTGAGCCAGAGCGGCGTGGGCTGTAGCAAGGAGCTCTCGACGCTGCTCGTCCGTCAGTTTGCGCAGAGGCTTATTGGTGGTAATGAGCTCTTCGTTGATGGTGGGATCTTCGAAGAAGTAGCGGCTCAGCATTGGCAGCTCGGCCAAGGTCTTGAGGCGGTCTTGCACCAGAGCAAGCACTTGTTTTTTGTACGATTCGTCGGTGCTAGCGGCACTGGCTGGCCAGTAGTGCTCAACCCGCCCGTAGAGGTCATCAAGCGATAAGCGGCGGATCCATTGGCCGTTCATCCAGAGGAGGCGCTTTTCGTCGAAGCGGGCACCACTGCGCTGGACACGCTCGAGGCGGAATTTCTCGATCAGTTCCTCCTTGCTAAAGATCTCTTGCTCGGTGCCATCATTCCAGCCCAGCGAGGCGAGGAAGTTGAGCATTGCCTCGGGCAAGATACCATCGGTGCGGTAGTCGGTGACGCTCTTAGCACCATCGCGCTTGCCGAGCTTTTTCTTGCCATCGGGTGCCATGATGTGTGGCAGGCAGGCTAGTACTGGTGGCTCAAGCTCTAGCGCATCGTATAGGCTGAGGTAGCGTGGAATGCTGGAGATATATTCCAGCCCGCGGATGACGTGGGTAATACCCATCTCGGCATCGTCGACGATGTGAGCGAAGTTGTATGTTGGGTAGCCATCGGCCTTGATGAGGATGAAGTCATCGAGCGCTTCTGGCCCAGCAGAGAGCTCACCCATCACGGGGTCGTGCCAGGTGTAGCGCTGGGGCTCGGCTACCTTAAAGCGCAATGGCTGAGTGCCATCCCACTCTGGTGGATTGGTTGGGCGATAGTCGCGGTATAAAAAGGCCTTTTTGGCAGCCCGAGCTTCCTCGCGAAAACCTTGGACTTCCTCTGGGGTATAGGGATCGGCATAGGCGAGCCCTTTGTCGATGAGCTTTTGTGCCCAGCGGTGGTAGATGGCAAGGCGCTCCGACTGATGGTACGGCCCAGCCTCACCGCCAACGCGTGGGCCTTCGTCCCAGTCTAGCCCAAGCCAGTCGAGTGTATCGAGAATCAGATCCTCTGCCCCAGGCACAAAGCGAGCGCGGTCGGTGTCCTCAATGCGCAAGACGAACTTCCCTCCCTGCTGGCGTGTGAGCAGCCACGGAAAGAGCGCTGCGCGCACATTACCCACATGGATGTACCCTGTGGGGCTTGGTGCAAAGCGGGTGCGAATGGTAGTGGCATGCGAAGATGGTGTATCAGATGGTGTGTCGTTACTCATATGGATAAGTATAGCAGATGAACTGCTACATACTCGCTGCAATCCGCTCCACCTGCTCGCTCGACAGGGGTGCGTTGCCCTTGATGGTGTAGAGGATGCCGCCATTGACCCACGCGGCGGCATTGTGGGTGCTATAGATAGTGAGGCCACGGCTGGTGGTAGTAGCGAAGTTGCGGCCAAAGCTGGGCAAAACGTAGTTGGCCAGGACAGCACTAGAGTCCCAATCTGACCGGCTCTGCGTGAGAGTAAAGGTGCCTGGGCCAGCGTTGGCGGCGAACTTCATTAAGACACTCCCCTGCTGCTGCGATATACCGCCCGCCAAGCTATAGCCACTCGGCTGATACGACGGGAACGATGCATTAATGCCAGCCTGAGCAGCGGCCATGCGTGTGGCAATGGCAGGCATGTTGTGGTACGTTAGGTAGCCGCCAAAGGCAAGTAGTGCCACCATTGCCCCAGCAACGCTGAGATGCCGACCCCAGTGGCGCGCCGCTGGCTGCCGAGCCGGTGGTGGTGCGACGCTGGTGGTAGGTTCGTTGGTGCGGCGGTTACCAGTGAAGAGCTTGCGATGTTTGGATCTGGGCGCGGCTGCCGGCCTATTACTCTGCTCGGTAAGAACGCTGCGTGGCAGTGTGCCAACGGGGATATTCTCCGTAGTGGTGAGCTCTGGCTCAGCTGGTGGCCACCACACCTCACCCTGGGGCATTCCAGAAGGCTGCGCCACTAGTGGTTGGGCAGCAAGTTCGGCGAGGTTGAGCGTGGGCAGGCCGATCGGCATGGCTGGCTGCGTGGTTTGGGTTTGCGTCTGCTCGGCTTGCTCGGTGGCAAGCACACGTGCCAGTTGTGATGGTGGCGGCGTGTTATGACGCTTAGCGGCGCTGGGTGGTTCTACCTCTGATGGTACAAAGACAAAATCCATGCTGCGTGGTACACCAGGCTGGGTGGGCGTATGCTGAGCGGTGCGGTGTGTTTGCACATGCGGCGATGCAGCGGCTGCTGGCTGAGCTGAGAGTGGCGAGATCGTCACTGGCTGCCGCTTCTGTAGCTGGCGCGGCGTGCTGGGCCGAGACGACACAATAGGCTGCACCGCCACTGGCCGGTGATGCTTGGTGATGTGCGCAGTTGGTGCTGTGGAGTGATGCGTCGCCACTGTTTTTTGCGGTGTGACTGGCTGGTGCGTGGGGTGCGGCGGAGTGGTTTGAGCGACTCCAGTAGCTACCCGTGGCTGGTTCTTTACGGGTGATTGCGGTGTCGCTGTACCCGCCTGAGCTGTCTGTACCGCCTTGGTTGCCGGGATGATTTCTGAGATATGCTTCTGAGCCGCCTTGACCGCCGTAGAGCGAGCGCGCGGGGTATGAATGATCTTTAGCTCCGGCCCGTATAGTACAGGCTGCCGCTCTGATTTGCTCGTGCGATGCTGCTTTGGCCTCTGTATATCTAAACCAACGGTTGCTTGCTCAGCTGCCCGCTTAGATACGTGTCCACCATGTGTGGCCGTCGTATGACGCATAGTAATATATCCCCCTTGTTCCCTCTTTGATCGTATAATACTCCAAGCATAAGGGATTTTGCAAGAGGTGAGGGCTGTTTTGTATAAAATCCTCGAGACAAAATAAAATACATGAGCCTGTTGCAAGGTTGAACTAGATAGGCAACGCATCCTACTTCCCTCCAGCCATGGTATAATGTTGTCATGGATACGCAACAACGAAAGCGACGCCAACGCGTCCATCTGACATTGATCTATAGCATGATGGTGCTGACCGTTCTCTTCACTGTCGTGATTTTTGCTTATGCAATACAGGGGTACCGGCTCAATTGGTCGAGTGGCAAGGTTGTGCAGGGTGGCCTGGTGCAGTTTGACACTCACCCTGATGGTGCCCAAGTGACAGTAGACCAAACCCGCCTCAGCAACGAGACGCCTAGCAAACTTACCCTCTCGGCTGGTCAACGTAATATCACTATCCAGCGTGAAGGTTACCATGATTGGCACAAGACGGTGGATGTGAAGCCTGGCAGTGTGCTGTGGCTCGACTATGCCCGGCTCATCTCCAGTAACCCAAGCCATAAGAATGTCGCGACCGCTAGCGGTGCATCGAGTGCCATTGCTTCGGGTAATAATCGCTATCTCGCCTTCACTCCTGCTGCGCACAAGCCCACCGTTACTCTGGCCGATCTCAGTGGCGACAACCCACAGACGACGAATATCACACTCGACAGCGCGCACTACACTGCGCCAGACAGTGCTGAGCACCAAGCCTTCACCCTCGACTCGTGGGACAAGGACAACCGCTATGTGACGATCAAGCACACCTACAATGGTGATAAAACTGAGTGGCTCGTTCTCGACACCCAGGGTAGCCACAAGCTCGAGAATGTTACGCGGCAGCTTGGCGTAAATGTTACTGCTGCTAAATTCTCGCAGGGTGACAGCCGTAAGCTCTTTGTCCTCACCGGCGAGGGCGACCTGCGCCAAGCAAGCCTCGGCGATATGACTATCACAGGCCCGCTCGTTAGTAATGTGGCTGAGTTTGCACTCTACAGCGATAGCACCGTTACGTACACAACCAAGCTCGACCACACCAGCAAGCAGCGCACCGCTGGCTACCTCACTATTGGCACCACCAAGCCTCGTACCGTCCGTAGCTATGCCGATGATGGTGTGGCGCCACTCCACTTCCGTATCGAGAAATATTACGACAAAGTATACTATGTGATCGCCTATGGTGAGACGGCTGAGATTCTTAGTAGTACCTCGCATGCCGCGAGTGATTCGCGTACGGCAAGCAGCCTCAAGTCTGTCGCCAGCCTCAGCATGCCAGGCGGTATTAGCCATGTCGATTTCTCGCGTGGTGGACACCGCTTCGTCTGTGTATATAACGATGCGAGCCTCATGACATACGACCTCGAGCTTCTCAAATCTTCCACCATCAAGCTCCCCCAGCCACTGACGCGCGACATCAACTGGATTGATGGCTACCACTTCACCTTCACGCACGGTGGTGTGCACCTCTACGACTTTGATGGTGCCAACCAGCAGCGCGTCACTACCTCGGCGCTCGATCTCCCTGTTGTCCTCTCACAAAACCAGCGCTACCTCTATAGCTTCGTCAAGACGAAGGATGGTGTGGCACTACGCCAAACGAAGATCGTCAATGACTAGTCATCATCAGGATCGTGCAGCTACCCCTGCGACACTGTGATGAACGTTAAGCACATAATTCGCTTGTTCATATATCTATATAATCCAAGAACATAGCCCACCAACCATGCTCAAACTGAACCCGGATTAATTACTCAATCCGAGAGTGCAATAGAATGACACTGCAATCAGATTGAGGCACGAGTTTAGTGAGCTATGTTTGGTGGGCTATTTATGAGCCCCTAGTGGTGATTGCGTCTTGCAAAGGCGTGGAATGATCCAACGGCGGCAGTGATACACCCCAAAAAGAGTGCCATACCAAAGGCCGATACCGGATCCTCAATAGACCGAGAGCTGAAGAAATGTACAGCGATCAGTGCTGCAACTGCAGCAACAAAATTCGCTACACCGTACCACTTCAGCGTACTTGTCCTATCATTGTCCGCGAGATGCGAGTATACACCGAGTAGAATGAAATCTATGATGTATCCAGCACCCATTGCAATGAGTGACCCCATCCTTCTCACCTCCTCTCTAAGAAAGTGAGCCCAAAGCCAGGAGCGACTCTTCGCTCCAAGACAGACTTTGAGCAAAAAGTTGATATATATCAATATATGAGTACGCCGTCAAGTGTCGAGGAAAGCTCCAAGAAGCAATAGTCGCAAGATGCACGAGATATTCATCAAAATAACAGAGGTCGCTAGCAGAACTACTAGTCAGTAATCGTTGTTATTTCTACATACTTTTCTCGTTGCTAAGCGGCGAAATAAGTTTGGCAATGCACTCTCATATTCGCATATCTCTTTGCGATAGCATACTTTCTCGTCCTTATAGACTACTGCACCAACTATTAGAGTAACCAGTGAGAAATATCGCACCTCAAGCGTAGATACCACACTGGCTTATAAAGCCAGCTTACCGCCCCGAAAACAGGTTGCCGACCCGTTGGACGAAGGTTGGTGAGTTGCCTGGCATGGCGCTCTTACTGTTGCTACCACTGTTGGTAGTGGTTTGAGATGCTTCTTTTTTGGCGGAGGATGGGTCGGGGCTGACTTGCTCGGCAGTGACGAGCAGGCGGTTGAGATCGGTACCAAGCGGCACACAAGTGATGAGCGTCATAGTTGGCTTGGTGGCGTTGGTTTGCAGTGCGTGCACATCGGTCGGCTTGACGACTTGCGAGCCAGTAACAGTATAGGTGTAGCGCTTGCCGTTGTAATTGACGTAGATATTATCACCCTTTTGCATTTGCTCGAGCCGCGCGAAGATGAACTTATACTTACCATTATCGAGCCAGTCGTTGCTCGAGTGGCCTGAGACGACGAAGTTCCCTACCTCACCAGGCTTCGCATTGGCACCAGGGATGTTGAACCATACCACACCCTTATCCATCGCGGCATTGAGCGAGGCTTGGCTGGCGGCATTGGCATCCCACACAATAGGCACGTCCACCGCGATCTTGGGGATGATAAGCTTGGGATCTGGGCCAACGTTGGTCGAGTCATATGGGCTAATGATATAGCTCTGGGCATCAAGGTCGCCTGGTGAGGTATAGGCCGCAACGTATGAGAAAAAGACTCGGTTGTACTGCAATGCCAAGAATAACACCATGACGGAAATACCAGCTACTGCGGGGATGAAGTGTCGGCTATGGCGGACTTTGCTCGCGCCGTTGCGGATTGAGCTCAATAAGCGCGAGCGCAGATCGCCCATGGCTTGGCTTTGGGTGAGCTCTTCTGGCTCATCGGTGGTGGCTGCGGCAACGCTAGGTGTATCGGCGTCGTGAGCTTTGGCTTGCTCAGCGAGGCGCTCCTCAGCCTTCTTGACTTGGCCTAAGTAGTAGCGCTCATAATACTGCTGATAGTAGTTTTGCCAAGCACTGTGGTATTGCTGCCAAGCGGCCTTTTGGTTGGCGGTGGGCTGGCGTGGTGCACCGGCAGGGCGCTGGCTGTCTGGTTGCTGCGGCTGATGCGCGCTCGCTGCTGGCTGCTCGGTATGGTTATCTTGAGATGAGGGCTGCTGCGCGCGAGCTGTTGATGAAGCGGCTGTGCGGGCTGGCGTGGGCTTGGGCTGTGGTGACTGCGTCACTTGGGTTGATGTGCCAATATAGTGCGCCTGTGAGCGGCTGCGCGGTGTGATGGATGAGATATCGCGCTCGCCGCGGGAGGTGGGCGCCGAGTGAGCGTTTGACGCTGCAGCTACTTGGCTCTGACGCCATGCTTGAGCACCTGGGCGGTAAGCCATCTGGCTGTGCTGAACGCCACCTACCGCGTGCCGTACCACTGGTGCATGGCTGGCTGGTTTGCTCGCGAGGTTCGGAACTGAGAAGGTAGCCGCCTTGGCGCTCGTGCTAGGTGCTGGCTGGCGAGTCGGTGTACTGCCAATGATGGGCTGCATGGTTGGGCGGTTTGTGTTGCCGCCGCCGCTTGACGTATTGTACAGTGCATCGATTTGCCCACGCACTTCACTAAGCCGTGCATCGCGGCTCTGCGATGATGAGTGCCCTCGTGATGTTGTGCGTGACGGATCTTGTGGCTGCATAACTACTTCCAGTATACAATATTAGCTTTGATATACCAATATATCACTTGCGTTTCAAGGCCTATTTTGGATAAGAGACTGCTTGCCCGTGCCCACACTCTCGAGACAGGCATAAACAGACAGCAAGAGTCATCAATAAAAAAATAAGCCGACGCTTACGGCTTATTTTTCGGAAAACAGCTGAATAAACACTGGTACCGCGGGCCGGACTTGAACCGGCACGTCCGAGTGGACATCAGATTTTGAGTCTGACGTGTCTACCAATTCCACCACCGCGGCGCGAGTAAGATCAATTGCAGCCCTATCCTGCAACTTCTGCAAGTATAGCAGATTGCACCGCACTTGGCTAGCCTCTCGTGCAGGGCTCTACGGAGATATGCCTAAGCCGGTCATTCTATTCATTCAATACGACCGCTCGCCCATCCTAAGCTACTGGATAACCAGCCACGAACGATCAAGAAAAAATATGGCAAAAAAGCCGGGCAACATCACATAGCTGCGCAACAGGCGAAAGCACCGAGCGTGCGATGTATGTTTGATAAGTACAACACCATCGAACATCGCTTGCACGCAACCACGATATAACAGTGGCTATAATCGTGATTTTGTGGTAGAACAGCAGCCACAAAATATGGATTTAAGCATAAGCATAATATATGAAAAAGTAATGTTGACAAAAAATAAAGGACATGATAATCTCAACACATAACGTCTAATAATGACGAGGAGGAAAACAAATGAACAAACTAGCAAAATCGTTTGTTGCACTTGGCGTAGTCGCTGGCGCAGCAATCGGTGGCCTGTGGGTAGCGCAGCCAGCATCGGCAGCGATCTCAGCAGGTTGTAGCAACTTTAATGTTGTAGAGTGCGGCACAAAGGATGTACAAACCCTGCGCAGCACTTACACAAAGCGTACAGAGATCCGTCAGCTGTACAGCCAGTTCGGTATTACCGAGCAGATGATCAACGGTGCCAACATGCAAGAAGGTACAGTTGATGCGAACGGCAACGTGACTGTTGGTGGTCGTGTTGTCGCTACTGGTGCCCGCACCCTGCAGGCCAAAGCTGGTACAAAGCAAAAGCAGCCAGAAGGTCAGCGCACCGCTGGTGGCCACACCTACTACCAGTACCCAACCGGTGATAGCTTCATCTTGGGCAAGACAACATTTAGCGTTTATGCATGGTTCGACAACAACGGTAAGTTTATCGCCGGTGTTATTAAGGATTGTGGTAACCCTATCTGGGGCACCCCAACTCCCCCACCAGCCAAGCCAAGCCTGACCTGCGACGCGTTGCAAGCTACCCAGATTTCGCGCAACGAATACCAGTTCACCGCCAAGGCAACTGCTAAGGAAGGTGCAAAGGTCGTTAACTACATCTACGACTTTGGCGATGGCAAGACCACCAACGGTGGTGCAACTGTTCGCCACACTTACGCCAAAGAAGGCACATACACCGTTAAAATGACTGTGGTCGGTAGCGAAGGTGGCAGCACCAACGTCGAGAAGACAAGCAAAGACTGCCAAGTGACCATCAAGGTTACACCTCAGCCAACCATCCAGGTATGTGAGCTGAGCAGCAGCACCATCATCACCATCAAAGAAAGCGAATTTGACGCTACCAAGCACTCAAAGAACGTCAAAGACTGCGACAAGATGAAGGTCTGTGAGCTGAAGACTGGTGCTATTGTCACCATCAAGGAAAAGGAATTCGACGAGAAGAAGCACTCAAAGAACACCGCTGACTGCGACAAGGTCAAGGTCTGCCGCATCTCTGACAAGAAGATCGTCGAAGTTCGCCGCAACGAAGTAAGCAATGACTACACCACCGACATGTCGAAGTGTGAGCAAACTCCTCCAACTCCAGTAGCTGAGTTGCCACACACCGGCTTGGGCGGTACCCTCCTGCCGCTGGCTGGTATTGGTAGCCTCACTGCTGCAGGTGCCGCTTACTACGTAAGCCGCCACCGCAAATAAATAACCGTTTGCGGATAACCCAAAAATCACCCGTTTTGCATGGACGGGTGATTTTTATTGGTTTGGTTTTTGAGAGTAAATCATTGACCCAATATAAGCTGCGCGTCCTCTTTTCTTTTTGATTGGTCTCATTTGTGAGATTGTGGAGTGAGAGTTACTCTGATGAGACGTATTAAGCTTCTCTACCCTTTCTCTCGCCCGGATCTTTAAGGGGGCTAGCCGCGCATTGTGAGTGCAATCTGTCTGTTCTGGTGGTGCTCTATGTTAGTCAGTGGCGGTATATATTTTGCTAGAAGAATAGAGAAAGGCAGCGTAAATATGTATTTTACATCACGGGTTCTGGATGGTGGCACGAGTAGCTAGATCATTTACGCCCCTACTCGATAGAGGCTTAATATAGGCCGTAGTTAGCTTCTGCGGGCATAGTTGCTAAGGATAACGGTATTCAATGGTCTCCTCAAGATATTCCATCTATACCCACCCGATTCTATCCCCAGATAGATGAGCGAGATTACTCACCATGCGACATAGACTTTTAATACAGGCTGAGACGGTGGTTTCTACTTGCTGAATAAGGTGGGGGCTGCGTAGCAACACACAAAACAAAGAGAGCAGTATGAGGATGCACTGAACACGCTAATTACTCATGTATCATGGTTGACGGAGCGCACAAACTAGAGCGAACAAATATACTACTCATCTGCTTTTTGCCATATAGCGCAAGAGAAGATGGATGATTTGCCATTACCGATGAGCTAAATATTACCGCAAAACATGATATGAGTACTTGATTTCCGGTAGAAACGTGCTATTTCCGTTCTATAAATAAGATATATAATACCGACATTCATGCAAATATAGCACACCATGCAATAGGAGAGTTTTGGTATAGCGCTTGGTGGTGTTTTATGCTTGTGCTACTTTTTTGTCCAGCAGAATAACAGAGGTCGTGGGCTCATGTGACGCAAACATTTGTTCATGATTTGTGCTTCGTATGATCTGAACACAAAAAACGAACAATATAATAATGGCGCTGCACATCGCGTGCACATCTCTTTTCTTGCTCTTCCCTCTTGGTATTGGTTTGGTAGGAAAAAATCCCACTACTTGAGGTGGTCTCATCGGTGTATTTATCGTGCTTGAATATATCTGTCGTTTATCATTCAAGCAAAAAGCAGATCACAGAAATGCTGCTCGTGCTCTAGGGCTAGAGCGACTCTTATGCTTCCTTTCACTAGCCAAAAGATAAAGAAGAAAATTGCAAATAGCTATAACAAAAGCTCCGGAGCCGATACCTAATATCTACTCCTTCCCATCTAGCAAGCTAGCCGTTGCTGCCTGGAGGGGTGTCGCTGGGTTCCACATGGTATAGGCGGCGATGCGCGTTGGCACAGTGCCCTGCCAAAGTGCCATTGGCTGCGACCATGGTGTTGACGTGACAGTGCCGTGCTGAGCGATGAGGATGGCGTCGGCGTGGAAGGTGGCGAGGGTAAGTGGATAGGTGATGGTAAACTTGTGCAGCACCTCGACCAGCTGGAGGAGCGGCATCCGGAAGGTGAGGATCTTAGGGTAGTATAGGGTGCGAAGGAACTTTTGGACTTGCGAGAATGAGGCGACAATGAGGATGTTTGACTGGCTGGCAAGCTGCGGGGCACTTGGCATAAGCAAGTCGACCGCGTCGCGGCTGATGATGAGTGGTGTGGTGGTGTGGCTCACGAGCTTTTCGTAGACGATGGCGGTCTGGCTGTTGCGGCCAGCGTCGCCGATGAGAAGAAGCGTATCGGCCCAATTGCCCAAGGCTTGCAGCTCTGGCCAGGCTTCGTTGCCCAGGCTGCCGCTACTGTTGCTTGCGGCAAAAATCGTGTCCGTCACACTGGCAGGAATAGTACCACGTAGGGCATCTGGCAGCACCACGCGTGCCTGCCCTACCCCTGTGGCGAGTGCAGTAGTATAGCTGTGCTCGATGGCGCGAAAGCTCAGCCGGTTGCCACCAATAATGCCTAGCTTGCCTGCCTGGGCCCGCTGCTGCGGTTTATTCCAGGCGATGTCTGGGTAGAGCGGTTTGGCTGGCGTTTGCTGCTGCCAGTAGGGGATGTTCATGCGCAGTCACCTTGCTCTGACGGGCGGAGATAATACAGGGAGAAAATAATCAGCATAGAGCTATTATACCGCGAAGTGGGTGGTGCTTGCTATGCATTGCTGCTTGAAGTGATGTCTTACTTGCTACTAGTGCCATATTATACAGTGTCGAAGTACTGGCGCAGCCTGGAGCGTGTGAAAAACGTGAAAAAGAAAAAGCCCAACCTAGGAGCTTTACATACTCTGGTGAGAGTAGTGCTGACGACTAGGTTGGGTAAGAAGGAGATAGGAGGTTGGGGTGCAGAGGGTGCGCAAACGTGTGCTTGCGCACCCTCTGCTGACCAGCTAGGATCCACTTCCACCGAGGAGGAAGCTCATGACTGTCACCTCCCCTCCTTTTTAGACTCGCCTCTCGTCGGATTGCGAGAAGCTAATATATATCAATATATGAGGGGTGCGTCAAGGCTTTGTTGTGCACTTATCACGGCCTTGGCTGTACCTTAGCTTATGCTACGGGCTCATCCAGCGTAATACTAACCGGGCAGTGGTCGCTGCCCATTTGGCTGGCGTGGATGTGGGCGCTGGTGATGCGCGGGGCGATTGCCGCCGAGGCCAGCCAGTAGTCGATCCGCCAGCCCACGTTGCGGGCCCGGGCATTAGCCCAATGTGTCCACCAGGTGTAGGCATCGGTTTGGCCGGGGTGGGCAGCGCGGAAGGTGTCCACAAAGCCAGCGTCTAGGTAATGCTGAAAGCCAGCGCGCTCTTCGTCTGTAAAGCCATGCTTGCCCCGGTTAGCGCGTGGGTTGGCAAGGTCTATCGGCTCGTGGGCGACGTTCATATCCCCGCAGTAGAGCACGGGCTTGGCTGGGCCGTACTGGCCAGTCTCCAGCCCCTGTAGGTAGGCCAGCATGCACGGGTCCCAGGCCTGGGCGCGCAGAGTAAGTCGGCTTAAGTCCCCCTTGCTGTTGGGTGTGTAGCAGGTCACCAGCCAAAAGCTGGCAAACTCCGCCGTAATGACGCGGCCCTCATCATTCGGGCTGCCGTAGCTATCTGCCGCCAGCTGGAACTGCTCTACTAGCCTAGCCGGCAGGCCGTCACGCCACTGCAGCGGCGCAGTTTTGCTAAAGATTGCTGTGCCGCTATAGCCCTTCTTGGCCGCGCTATAAAAGTGCTCGTGGTAGCCCGGCAGGTCGAGCTCCACCTGCTGGCGCTGCGCCTTCGTCTCCTGCAGGCACAGGATATCGGGGTTATGCGCCGCCATAAAGCGGGCAAATTCGCCCTTGTTTATCACCGCACGAATGCCGTTGACGTTCCAGGAGTAGAGATTCACGATGTGGAGTCCTTCTCGGTGCTAGTGGTTGTGCCGCCGCCCATATCATAGCGGTAGATCGGCTTAGTGATGCGTAATCCGTGAGTATAACGATAGAGTTCGCCATAGATACCGCGTAATCCTTGTTTAAAATCTTGTTCACGATAGCGTCGGTCGGATGATTGACAATTGGTTTTGATGATGCCAATTTTATAACCAGCTCGCTTTGCCTTGAGCACAAAATCGTAATCCTCCATAATAAAAAGCTCAGGATCGAAACCATTAATCGTTTGAAATGCTTGACGCGTAGCATATAAACAGCTAAAACCAATTGGCCACGGCGTGTGAGCCATTAGCCGCATATAGCCAACCATAAAGCTTGCGCCAAGTCGAATAGTTATTTTTTTGGACTTCATTTGCTGAGTAAAACTCCCCGCCGCAAAAAGATGTTTTGCAACTTGCACTTCAAAATCTGCCAAAAACTCCGCATCTGGGATGAGGTCGGCATCCATGAAGATTAACATATCGCCTGTTGCCACTGCTGCACCAGCGTTTCGAGCATGTGCAGCTCCTGGTTTGTCAGCCTTAATAATAGTTAGAGGGAGCTTATTAGCGTACTGTTGAGAACGTTCGACTGTTGTGTCGGTGCTGTGTGAGTCAACCACAATTATTTCGTCAGCTACTCGAGACTGTCTGGTTAATGCTTCAAGCAGGTGCTCTACTACGCCAGCTTCGTTTTTGCAAGGAATAATGATGCTAATTTTCATAAACCTAGTATAATAGAGAAATGAATAAAATTTCAACGCTAAAACAAATTTACACAGAGCTGGGCTGCCGTGAGCGAGTATCGCAAGGTATTTGTTGGTTCGAGTGCAATATGATGGCAGAGCGTTTGGTGGTGATTTTTCCTGGAGTAACTGGCGGCAAGATTGATATGATGCCATTGGCCCAGCGCTATGCGAGTGCTGGATATGCAGTGTGTGTGTTTGATCTACCTGGGCATGGTAGATCAGTGCGCACCCATTTCAAAACATATGATGACTTGGCCAAATGGCTCTTATGTGCACTTGATCAACTAGGCAAAACACCACATCTCATTATCGGTAATTCTTTTTCTTCGTCGGTGTTATATCATGCATTGCGGATAGGTTGGCTACCATCACAAATCAAGGTCGTGCTGGCTTGCCCTACGCCAACTATGTCGCGAATCGCCAATACATTACAAAGACTATCGAATAAACTACCTGATAAGCTAGGTTGGGATGTATATACAAGTAAGTCTGCTCAAGGGATCCGTATGGTTGTAGGGCTCAAGACACGACGAAAAGATGCCTGGCAGTGGCTGCGTGAATCAGAGCGATACAAGAGAGATACACTTACCTTACGCGATTCTGACATCTTGACAACATTACTCTACAATCAAAATCCGTATATCTTTGGCATGCCAGAAGAAGCTCAGCAGCGAATAACCGTAATCATTGGTGACAAAGATAATATTATTAATGCCAAGGCGGTAGAAATAATGCACGAATTATTGCCACAAGCACGCTTCGTGACAGCACCAGGTGCAGGGCACTTATTACATCTCGAAGCCATCGAATACTACCCGACAGAGGTAGAGAATAGGAAAGAGACATCGTATCAAGCAAAAGTCTACTAAGCTGCTGTGCTATTTTTGCTGTACATATAGTATGCAATAACGTTGCGCAAATTAGCTCAATATGACTTGACAAAATAAAAAGATTGGTATAGCATATAGACCTAACCCGCTAAAGATAGGAAAGTAGCTATGTCATTGAGACGAGAAAGAAAAACGCCAAACTACAGTGCGCAGGGTGTACCAGTAACAATCAGTCAGTATGGAGGTGGTCTGTTGGTGGCGCAGGCAAATAAGCTGATGAGCCTACAGTCATATGAAGGTCGCGAGCAGGATATGGACAGGATCAAGCAAGTTAAAGTATCTTGTGCATTAGGTGAGGGTGCTATGACACTGACAAGCTATGAAGGCAGTGAGTCGGGCACCTTAATTCTCTATAACCCTTCGGTATGGAGTAATCAAACAGCACCTGCTGGGAAGCTTGAAATTACGGAAATGGCCAACAGCGTTGCTCGCGATTCTGGTGTATCAATGCCAGATACGTTAACACTGCCGTCGAGCGCACTCAAACCGTCAATTGCTAAAGAGATGGCACGTACTGGTAGTTTCATACCGCTAGGTGAAGCAGTTGCTCCAATCATTGAAAAATATACCAAGAGTTATGATGAAGTGGTTGTTCTTGGTAACTCATTTGGTGCGCGGCTTGCTCCAGCTGCCGTTGCGACGATGAGCAATGAAACTGCAGCAAAGCTAAGTGAAGTTGTCGTATTCGATCCACCAAGCATCCACGAACGACTTAGCTGGCGTATTGCTCCAGCACAGGCTCGAGAAATGGGTCATCAAAAGCGATACACTGCGCAATCACACGATCCTGTAGCCAAGGAAGTTTGGACTGGTGATCTGTTGGAAGGTGCCGACAAAACGCTACCGACTCCTTCGCCACTCGTGATGATGCGAGACGTTGGGGCTATGAAAAAGCCTGGATTCGAAGATGATCTAGATAAGGCATTCTCAAAAATACCACTAGGTACACCAGTGACGCTATTTACACCAGAGCTCAGCGAACTCAATGATAACACGCTTAAAAAAGTTCATAACTTTGCAGAACGTGTCAGTACTAAGCATCCAATGAGTGACGTTCGTACGGCTTGGCTAGGCGATACGACGCACAGTATTCTAGCTGGCCATCCAGATATCTTTGCGCGGACTCTTACTCTTGGTCGCGATGCGATTACACCCTTCTCTGGCCGCAAATAACAGAGAAGTATGCTATAATAATAGCTATGAAAATCGGAATCTTTATTGATGACTATTTGCCATCAGTCCATGGCGTGGCGACGTCCACGGTTAATTTAAGGCAGGCGCTTGAGGCGCTGGGCCATGAGGTGTACATTGTTGCGCCAAAGTGCGAAGGCTATGATGATCACGACGATCACGTCATTCGCCTGCCATCGGCCAAAAACTACGTGTTCGATAAGCGCGAGACAGCTGTCATCTATCCTGGCCTAGCCAAGAAGCTGGACGACTACCAATTCGACATCGTCCACAGCCAAATGCAATTCTATATGGGCGCGCTGGCCCACATCGTGGCCAAGCGGCAACGCATCCCCCATGTCACGACGATTCACACGCTCTATAGCGAGCTGATCGACGACTATCCGTTTATGGTGACGGCTGGGGTAATTGCGCTCTCGGTCGCCTTCCCTGTTGTTTTTCGGACGAAGCCGATCTTGCCAGTTACCTCACGCGAGCAGCTTCATGGTATGGGTAAGAGTGCAATCCGCGATATGCTATCTCGTCAGGGCTGGCGCCTTACTGCGGCGTTTGCCAACCAGTGTGATGCTTGCATCTCGCCATCGCAGCACCTAGCCAAGATACTGGTGGAGGACGGTGGTCTCACCACGCCATGCCACGTTTTTCCCAATGGCATCAACACCCAGCGCTATCACGATGCTTCGGTGGCAGATTCGCCTATCGCAAAGGGCCCAGACGATAAATTTATTATCTCGGTGGCGCGCCTGAGCCCAGAGAAGCGCCAGCAAGCACTTGTCGAAGCTTTGCCGCATATCCCGGATGAAAACGTCAAGCTGGTGCTGGTGGGCGGTGGCCCGTACGAGGCAGAGCTGCGCGCTTGTGCCGAGCGACTTGGCGTGGCAGAGCGGGTAATCTTTACGGGTATGCAACCCAGCGATGCAGTAGCTGCGCTGCTCAAGCAAGCCGATGTATTCTCTCTCGCATCGTACCACTTTGATAACCAGCCAATGACCTTCCTCGAGGCGGCGTCAAGTGGCCTGCCGATCGTCTATTGTGATGAGCGCATGACTGAGGGGCTGACCAAGAAAAATGCAATTTTGACCGATGGGATTGAGGGTGAAGACTTTGCTAAGGTCTTCAACGATCTCTTTGCTAACCCCGATAAGCTCGAGCAATTGTCTCGTGGTTCGCTGAGGGTAGCGCGCCAGTTCGATTCTGTGACGATGGCAAAGAAGGTTGTAGCGCTGTATGAGTCGCTGATTGCCAGCCATAATGCGCTCGAAGAAGAGTAGATGGTGCCTATCAAAAACTCACTACTGATCATGTAGTGAGTT
>CALHWA010000039.1 GCA_938036845.1 uncultured Candidatus Saccharibacteria bacterium
ACCAGTGCGGATATTCCAGCTATCCACGCCACTGGCATCAGCGAGCATGCGGTCGGTGAGCTGCTCCTTGCTCATCTCAAGCGAGAAGAAGAGAACGGGCTTTTTCTCGATTGTTGCGACATTGTAGGCGAGGTTTGTCACCAGCGTCGTCTTACCCATGGCGGGGCGAGCTGCAATAATAATAAGGTCGGAGCGCTGCAGGCCAGCCGTCATCGTGTCGAGGTCGCGGTACCCCGTGCGAATGCCGCGCAGCTGTCCTTTGTTGCGGTGCAGCTCTTCAATACGGTCGAAGCTATCGGTGAGAATACTCTCTAGGCTCACGAGGTCTTGCTTGAGTGACTGGTCAGACACACTAAAGAGCTCTGCCTCGGCCTTTTCGAGCAGCTCTTGGGTGGTGGTATTTTCGTCGAAGCCAAGCTGGCTAATATCGGCACTGGCTTTAATGAGCCGTCGCCGCACTGCTTTTTGGGCGACAATTTCGGCATAGCTACTGGCGTGAGCTGCGGTGGGGACGTAGTTGGTAAGCTCGGTCAGATAGGCCGAGCCGCCTACCTCAGTAAGCTGATCCTTCTTTTGTAATTCATTCGTCAGCGTGAGGAGATCAACTGGCTTGTGCCGCTCGTAAAGACGCATCATTGCTCCAAAGATCATCGCGTGACGTTTATCATAAAAGTCTTCTGCGCCGACATGCTCGCTAGCATCGGCCAAAACTTCTTCGTCGATAAGTACCGCACCAAGCAAACTCATCTCAGCATCGAGACTTTGTGGTGGTACTTTGCCTTTTGGTTGGGGTGATTGGTCAGCCATTGATGGTAATTTCTTCTCCTCCCCCCATCATAGCAAGAATGGCGGCTTTTTGGCGATCTTTGGGTGGCTTACTGGTAGCTAAGATGGCAATCTCTGCAGTAATGCCAAGGCAGTGCAGTGCTGCGCTGAGTGTAGGTAGGGCACGATCGATCTGCATTTTGGCGAATTTTTTGCCAGCGTAGATCGTTAGTGTCTGGCCGTCATACACATGCCCTGCCTTGGCGAGGTACGTGCGCGCGCCGACTGCTCCGACCGCATCGAGAAACTGCTCCCATGGGAAGTCGACTGGTGTGAAACTTGCTACGGACGTTTCATCGTTTGCTGCAGAAACGCTTGGTTGATTGGCTGATGTATGATTAGTAGCGGAAGCACTAGTACCAGACTGACCAGCCGATAATGCTGCCGCACCACTTGTCTTCTGACGAGGAGAGCCTGAAGAAGGAACTACAGGAGATGTTTGCGATGATGATGCAGCTGGCGAGTGGGTATATGGCGCGACTGGCTCACTGACCGTAGCGGGCGATGGCTGACGATGAGGCACTACGACTGGTGGCACTACCCGGCTTGCAAGAGCGGTAAGCAGCGCAATGCGCGGCCAACCGGCTCGCGGTACAGCCAGTAGTTTATCGAGCAATGGCAACAGTGCTGCATCCTCTACAACGCGCTGGCGAGCAATGTCAAGCAGCTGCTCAGCAAGGAGTTCCGCCGGTGTGCCAGCTGCCTCGGCCTCATCTATCATCCGAGCAGCCTGGCCAATGTCTGCCGCAGCATAGGCCGCCAGCAGTCCTTCTACTAACTCATCCTGCGCAAGGCCCAGCACTTCTGCGACCATCGCGCGGTCGATCGTTTCATCACTTAGTGAGCGCAGTTGGTCGAGCAAACTAATGCTATCTCGGAAGCTTCCCTTCCCTTGCTCAGCAATCAGCTCGAGCGCATCGGGCGTAATGGCAATCTTCTCTTGCTCAGCAATAAACGCCAAATGCTTGGCTGCATCACGCGGACTAATTGCCCGAAAGTTGAAGCGTTGTACCCGGCTCAAAATCGTCGCGGGGAGCTTGTCGGCATCGGTAGTCGCAAGAATGAAGACGACGTGCTCGGGTGGCTCTTCTAGCGTCTTGAGCAAGGCATTAAAGGCCGACTTGCTGAGCATATGAACTTCATCGATAATGTAGATCTTTTTTGGACTGCTCGTGGGTGCGACCTGCACCTTGTCGCGCAAATCACGGATATCCTCCACCGAGTTATTACTTGCTGCGTCGATCTCGATGATGTCGAGATGGGTCGACTCGTCGGTGTATGGCAGGCCGTTGATCTCGTGTGCCAAGATACGCGCGATCGATGTCTTACCCACTCCACGTGGCCCCGTCAAGAGATAGGCATGGGCAATATGCCCACTCGCAATTGCCCGCTGCAAAATCCGCGTGATATGCGACTGCCCCACAATCTCACCAAGCGACCGACTCCGATACGTCCGATATAGTGCTTTGCTCATTTGCTATATTATACCGCAGAATGGATGGAGATGCGATCGAAGTACTGTTAGCTTCAGCATTAAGCAAGGAGTCTTGTAAATGATTGATATGAACAACCTTAACCAACAACTACAACTCGGCCGCGAAGAACTCGCTGCAAACGACAAAGCAATCCTCTCACTACAGCGCCGTATTCCGATCTGGCGAGCAATGATCGATGAGAACGACGTCGACCTCTCGTATCAAATTCGCCTCCGGCTCAATACAATGTGTGTCCGCCACGTACAGGATGTTTGGTATCGTGCTTTCCCTGATGATTCTGGAGTCGAAGATCTTCTCACGCTCGCACAGAATGTTGCAGATGGACAGGCTGATCCAGCAGAAGCAGAGGAGCGTGCACGCAGCTACTTTGAAGAGCTCCTCTTCGATGTGGAGCTCGACAGTATTACCGAGCCAGCAACCTTCGTGGCCGATGCCGCAGCTAGTGCTGTGATGTCAGCCTGCCACCGAGATCTGTACTACGAAGTCGATATGGATAGCGATCTCAAGGATGATGATTTACTGCCAGATTCCCTCGATTTGAGCTACGCCTGCTCGGCTGCTGCTGCTCGCGGGTTGAATTGGCAGGCTGCAGAAGATGTTGATGTTAACGCTCGTCGCGCATTTTGGACATGGTACCTTGATGAGGCGATTCCTGCAGCAATGAATGCTAAATCACTGAAATAATTCACTATCAAACAGTAGTCAATTTATTTTGACTATATGCTTAGTAGATAAAACGTATAAAATTAACCTTAAAGCAATAACCGCTACTGTGTGTAGCGGTTATTGCTTCTTATAATGTACCTGTAGAGGTATAACATAATCTGTGTATACCTCAGCAGGTATACCTGCTATAACGGTGCTTCTACCGCTGCCCAGGTTGCGTCGGGTTTATCCTCAGGAATGATGACAGTTACCTGATGACCAATCTCAATCCGGAAGAATGTCACACTTGCCAGCAGGATTCGATATTCTCTCCCCTGTGCTTCCACGTAGTACGCGCCATCGTGTTGGGTGAGCGTACCGATAATCTGCTTGCGCTCTACTCGCTTGATTTGCTTGTAGATAAAGCCGCCATCGTCAGCAATTGTCAGCTTGAGCTTGTCACCCTCAACAAGCTTAGACTTGCTGGCATAATTGGCTGGCACAGGATAATTCTTGCCATCGGCATCGACCATTACCTGCCCGTCAAAGATACCTTCGACTATCTTGCCCGATACTTCTTCGCGACTATTGCTTGGTACGACAACTTCGCCATCGTCACCAATAATACTCATCAATAATTCCTTTGCAGCGGCTAGGTTCGTCTCTGCCTCTTGAATCAGCGATCGTAATCGCTTCACCTGTTTCTCTGGTAGTTCAGACATATTTTCTCGCAATTCCTTGTCTGTTTTCTTAGTTATCAACCCATTATATAGCGATGGGGTGGGGCCTTGTCAAGGCACTTGGTGGTTATCCACAGCGATAACAGGGGTAGCCAGTAGTTCGTTGTAAAAATGGTACGATGCTTAGAGCGCTACCCTCGATAGTATAACCAGCAAAGAGTAACCAGAGGAGACGGACTCCTGCCCTCTCTGTATCTTGAACGTGCCATCGCAGCTCTCGGCCTACCGCGATGAGTATGATGAACCACGGCAGTGGCCCAATAACCAGCAAAACTATGGCGGCGATAGTCATGACGCTCATGATATTCTCCCTTCCTTGGAAGTGTAACCCAACCAAAAACACACCCAAGCGGGTGTGCTGATGGTATCAATGCGGTCGGTAGGGTGATTACGCCAGTTCGACGGTAGCACCAGCCTCTTCCAAGGTCTTCTTGGCAGCTTCAGCGTCGTCTTTGCTGACCTTTTCCTTGATTGGGCTTGGTGCGTTGTCGACCAAAGCCTTTGCCTCACCCAGGCCAAGGCCAGTGAGTTCCTTAACAGCCTTGATGACGGCAACCTTTTGGCCACCAACTTCTTTGAGGGTGACGGTGAATTCGGTCTGCTCGTCTTCAGCAGCACCAGCGTCGGCGGCTGGGCCAGCGACAGCAACTGCAGCAGCGGCTGGCTCAATACCGTATTCGTCCTTGAGGACATTTTTGAGTTCGTTGACTTCCAGAACGGTCAAAGCAACCAGTTCTTCGGCCAGTTTTTTCACATCTGCCATGATGGATTCCTTTCGATGATGTGCGATAGAATCATCGCACAAGTTATTGTCTGCATAGTGCAAACGTTAGTACAATGCTGCGCTTGGTTACGCAGCTGCTTTGGCGTCTTCGATGCCATCGAGCAACGCATGAAGGTTGCCCGAAAGTGCGTTGGTAGTGTCGTGTACTGGCGAGAGCAGCTGTGCCACCACTTCGGCCACCAGCTGGTTCTTGCTTGGCAAGCCAGCCAGTGCAGTAACGTCGGCTGTGTTGAGAGCTTCGCCTTCGCCACTAAAGCCAGCAACCAACTGAACTGTTGGATGCGTCTTGGCAAACTCGTGCAACACCTTTGCTGCCATCACTTCGTCGTCTGGCGAAATTGCATACAGCAATTGCCCAGCCAGAGCCGAAGTGTTGGTATCTTTGTAGGTGTCATGCTGCGCAAAGGCAACACGCACGAGACGGTTCTTCACCACCTTAATGACAACACCAGCTTCGCGGGCTTCGCGGCGCAAGGCTTGCAGGTCTGCCACACTTGTCCCTTGGTAGGTCGCAACGGCAGTGCCCTTTGCCTCTGCGAGAAGCTCACTCATTTCAGCCACCAAAGCTTGTTTTTTATCTTTGGAAATTGCCATAAGATAAAATCCTTTCTTTGGAGTTGTAATACCTATACACACCGAAAAGGAGTGCAGTATTACTGGTTTGTTGTTGTATCCGACCGCATTGTTAATGTCCGACATATGCCGCAAAAAATCGTCTCTGCACGATTGCAAAGACGAGTCTCGAGTTTCCGCTGGCGTAAGAGGCCACAGCGTATCCGAAATTCCCTCGGTAGCATACTTATCGGCTGCTTTGTCGTGCATAACAGCCCGCTACGGTCTTTGGCAATGTCTGGGAGAGATTATAGCAGATGATGGTAGGTGGACGCAAGGCGTGGAAAACTATTTGTGTCAGCGCGTAAACAGAGTGAAGAAGTAGCTTAGCTGTGCAGTTGTGCTTGGGCAAGCATCGCGTCGATTTTGCGGTTCGTATTGTTAATGCGGCTTCGGCTTGGCTGGTGCAATGTTGTTTTGCCAAAATCCTGCTTACGCCTGTTGAGATTGCTCATGCGCGTGAGCTGCCCTTCTGTCGGCTGGAGCTGATAGCCAAGCTGCTTACCAAGCTTGTATAAGATATGTGCTGCTATGCCATGGCGTGTAGCCTCGCGATCCTCCTTGGTGAGAACCTGGACTTCAAAGGGCAAAATACCTGAGGCTTGATCCTCATACAGGCCTGTCATCTTAGCAACGCGAAAGCCTTTCTTGTTATCTTCCTTAAAATCAATATACTCTTCAGCACGAGTACCCGGATAACGAGCCTCAAATGCAGCCTTAATATCCTTAATGAATTGAGTGTCTCCCTCTACCTTGAGTATCTTGTCTCGGCCTGGTGCAGCGTATGGGGTAATAGTATAGTCATCATCCTCGTTGGTTGAAGTCTTGTTATTTTGCGTAGCTTTATCTTGTGGTGGCGTAACAATATCGTTATTGTTGATCATATCCAAGAACACATCAAGCAGTTCATCGCGATCCTCTGTAATGAATGTGATGCCATCAATATCGAACGGTACTTCGAGCGAGCTGTCTTTTTCTGGTGGAGATAGTGAGCGCAGTGTCTGTGATGTAATATCGTCAAATTGCTCACAGAGCTCGTCGATGTATTGAGCCTTTAAATCGTCCAAAATCTTTATCGTGTTCTCGTCATATGCTTGCAAGTCTTCGTATGGTATGAATTCTCGCCCATCCTGGCGTTCTTTCTCTTTAGCTTTTACACTATTCATCTTGTCATCATACGCTTGCAGTATGTCTGGTGAGATAGAGGCGCGGATTTTTTGGTAGTCTTCTCTCTTTTGTTTCTCTGCTTTTTTTGCTGCTTCTGCAAGCTTACGCGCGAGAGAGCCAACAGACTTGAGCCGCCATACGGCTCGGAGCTCAGTGTGCCACTTATAACTACAGTTACCATTGCCCACTACTATATTGTGGTTCGACTCCTGACCAAGGACAAGCTTGCTGTCGCCTCCGCTTTTGTCTGTTTTGCCAATCATGCGCGCCAGAATTTTTTCTGTAATGTTGCAATAGTTTTGGTTGCGTTCTTCGGCAGTGATGACGTGATCTGGGTTGTCAGTATCGGTAGTACCCAGCACGCCAAACTCCGACAGGATGCGCTCAGCAAGATCCACAAAATGCCCTTGGCCGGTATTGCGCAGTTGGAGGCATATCACCTTGCTTCGCAGTGCCATTGCAAGCCCATCAAAGCCAATAATTTCGCACAGTGGTGCAAGCAATGCCTCGCTCTTGTAGGCTAGTTCATAAGCCTCGGACGTATCATAGCGAGTACTATTAAGTTTGTTGAGCGTGTTGACAGCCTCCATAAAAATAGTCGAAAGCCCAACGCTCTCTCCTGCATCCAAAAGGTCATCAAGCTTAAGCATATTCATTGGCTGCTGCCAGAGCTCTTTCATGAGGTTTTCTGCTTGTATGCGGTCGTGTGTTGCAGTCTCAAGAAGCTGACTTTGTTTCTGTTCGTCTGTAAGATACTGACTCTCTGCAGAGGAAGGCTTTATCCTTCCTTTTGATTTTTCGAGCTTTCGAGCTTTTGTGATGGCTGTGTACAGAGACTCTTTGTTCTGAGCGTCTGGGTCAGATGCCATCTTCTGTGTATTAA
>CALHWA010000040.1 GCA_938036845.1 uncultured Candidatus Saccharibacteria bacterium
GAAGAGGTAGACAGGCTCACCCACCTTGACCTTATCAGCAAGGTTGTACTGAATGGGCAGACGATTGCTGCCATCGTGCTCCTCCACTGCGTGGTCGAGGATGATTTCATCGCCTGCTGCAATGTCGAAGTGGTTATCCTTGAGTACGCCGAGGCGAATCTTTGGCCCTTGCAAGTCTTGCAAAATCGCGACAGTGCGACCAACAGTAGCGCTCGCCTTGCGAATCCACGCAATCTGATCAAGCCGCTCTTCGTACGAGCCGTGGCTAAAGTTGAGGCGAAAGCCGTTGGCTCCCGCCCGGATCAACGCTTCTATTTTCTCTGGCGTGTTGGTGGCTGGCCCCAGAGTAGCCAGTATCTTTGTACGTTTTGTAGAATTATTCATTGCGTACATATTATAGCAGCATAATGCCAAATAGTGAAACACAAGCGGCATCACGTAGGTGAGTATACATATACGATAAACTGAGTATTTTGGCCAATTTTACCCCTTTCATTACCCCCTCCAGCATACTGATAGCCACCCTCTATTATCCACCCCACATCAGAGATTAATAAATGGATTGGGGCAGTTTCCTCTCCTACACTATTTGAAGAAATAGCGCGAAAAGTAGGATAAGCAGAAAAACAGAGGCTATAGCATTTACCTATCAATCATTTGACAGCACCGTGCAATCACAGTATGCTAGGCTATAACATCACTTTACTATAAGGAGTCTAACACTATGGCACCATCCCTCTTACATCTCGCACTGGCACTCGACTGCTTTGGCGGTATTCTCTATCTCTTGTTTGCACCGCGCATACCACAAGCTTTCTTGCCGTGGCTGACGGCAGGGATCATCGCGCTTCATCTTGTGGCGGCTGGCATATTGTACTGGCTAGGGCAAGACGGTGAGCTCCTCGTCCTGCCTATGGCATTGTATGCTGTAGCACCAATTATCCGGCGCTACCAGGGCAAGTAACCATATCTATATATCTCTTGTAAAAAAGCTTCCGGAGACAAGACCAGCTAGTATACATATAGCAATACCGCAGCGTCATCGGCTGCGGTATCTTGCTAGCGAAAAAGGAAATAGCACTAAGCTTGGCTTAGAATAAGGCGCTTTCTCTCCGAGAGAAACGCAAACATAATGGCTCGCTCATGAGCAAAAGAGGAGGAATGATCACCCATCGCACCTATCCACCTTGGTGGAGACCTCTGGCAAATACGTTGCCAACCGGCGATAGCGCCCACGGCTGATCGCTGCACCAGTAGCCTAACCCATAGCTACCTCTGTGCTAACATGTGTTCGAAGTACCTTATCAGTACCCCCTACGACAGTGTAGCACTATATCGAACAATTAGCAAACGTTTGTTTCATTTTTTGAGAATTTTGTTCGAGATTGTTGCCGAATGTTATATATTTGTAACCAAACTGTGCATCGCACTACTCATTGCTTACAACCATAGCCATCATCTCATCTACTGCCTGACTTGTAGCAGAATATGACATTAAATACGCCCGGGTTTCTCGCAAAAACTACGAGTAGGTATACCTACTATGTCGTCATCAATCGTTCGTGGCAGTACTCTTGCGTAATACCCATCGGCGCATCAACCATATGCACAGCCCTACTCCCACCAGCGCTGCTATGCTATCGATCATGACATCGCGCAGTTCGCCGCTACGCCCTGGCACGAAGAGCTGATGTATCTCGTCTGTCACTGCATAGAGACTGCAACTCAGCAAGGCAAGGCTCGCTACGGTGCGCGCTCGCCAGTGGCGGATGCTGATGCGCAAGGCACGATACATCAATATACCAAGGATAAAATATGCAATGATATGAGCACTCTTGCGCACAAGAAACGTCAAGAGAGCCGTGCTTACCCCTGGCATAGCCTGCTGCAAATGCCCAACAATCACCCCGCTCTGCCCGCTAGAGACAGTGGCGGGCTGGTGAGAGAGAGTGAAGATAACTAAGGCCCAGCCACAAACAATTACGTAATTACGTATGATAGCTGTTTTTTGCTTTGTATTTGTCATATAGCATATATTATTTATGGTGAGGCATTTTGTCTAGGTGTTTGCGGAAATATTTTTTGATGGGTATCTTGGCAAAGAGATCCTTCATCAAGATAATACCTACTGCCATAATCACTATACAGGCTATGATAGAAACAACTTTCGGCACATGAGTATAGTAGATAATACCCCCGGCTATTAATACAGCTCCAGAGTATATAATGCTTTGTGCACGATAGCGCACCTTAACATACCGTTGGACATGAATATGCCGTATCACTGCCATGCAGGCAAAGGCTATAGCAGTCGAGAGCGCCGAAGCATACACGCCAATAACACCTACCAAAGCAAGGTTGACAACGATGTTAATTACTGCGGCCGCAAGGGAGCTATTGGCAACCTCTTTTGTTTTTTTCTTAGCAATGTATATCGCAGAGTAGTTGCCAAGGATCGCCTGGAAGAATGCCCCTATCGCCAAGATGGGTATT
>CALHWA010000041.1 GCA_938036845.1 uncultured Candidatus Saccharibacteria bacterium
CATGATAATAATTACCCACCACGCACCAATAATATGTCTTTTGAGTTGTTCGATCATACATGCCTCCTTATTCTTCTAGTGTAGATGATGGCGGAGTAATCTGCAATTAATAGGTGAGGCTATGAACTATCCACCACTGTATAGATGGTATAATGCTCGAGCACTAGTCGCGGGCAAACTGCATCAGCACCAGTGGGTCGCCGGTGACGGATCGCAGGGTGTAGGCGCTGGGTAGTGTTGGGGTGGTGGTTGCGGTCGAGCTGCTATAGTAGAGAACGTTGATTTTTTTGGCATCGGTAAAGGGCTGGGTGGTATCGGCCACTTTGCGGTAGGTGGTGCTCCCTTCGAGTGGTGCGTAGCCGCCCATCAGTGGGCCACCCACATAGGCCATGTAGATGGGGCAATGTGACTGCGCTTGCTCGAGATAATAGCTTATCTCTATGGCAATGTATGGGTCGGCCGCAAGGACGACACTCCCATCGCGGCAGGTGCCAAGCTGGGTGGCAATTTGCTTTACATTGGGTCGCTCATCGCGCTGGAAGTTGAAGTTGCCCTGCAGTGATAACTGCACCATGCCATAAACCATAACCACTGGCAGAAGTACCAAGAGAGCGGTTGACACAGCCTTGTGCCAGCGCAGTGGCGAACGATGCAGGGCTGCGCAGGCTGTATAGAGGATAACACTTGCAATAGTGATACCACTAATTACCACATGAGCAAGATAGCGCTCGACATACATTGGGGCGGATAGCGACACGACGACTAGTGCCGCAACAGGCACGCCCATATGAGCAAGCAATAGCCAAGCAAGCTCGGGATGCGGCAACGAACGCATGGCACGAGGCCACGCCCACGCAACGGCACAGATAATAATCAGGACAAGTTGCGACGACACAACGCCCAGCAACCAAGATGGCTTATAAATCATATTGAAGGATGCGATGCCAAGCAAATTCTGCAGATTCATCGGCTGGCCAATCTCGGCTAAAGCCCCATTGCCAATCTGCCCCAAGAAGGTTGGTAGCCACGGCAAGAACAACATAAAGCTCACGACATATGCCCAGAGCCACGGCAACTTCCACCACTGTTGTAAGCCTTGGCGGCGGTAGGTCATAACCATGAGCCAGAGCAGCTGAGCCAGCCAGAGTAGGGCGCTATAATACAGCGTCCCCATGCCGAAGGCGACAAGCACCGCATAGAGCATCCAGTCGCGCCAACGGTCGTCGTGCCAGGCGCGCGCCAGTACAGCGGTGGCGCTTACACCGATGAGTGACCCCAAAGCATACATCCGTATCTCAAAGCCGTAGCGCATCAGCAGCGGTGTGCCAATTAGGGTGAGAAGTGTATATCCCGCGGCGCGCGTGCCAAACCAACGCCGTACGAAATACCCCATAATAACCATCGCACTGCCATAGCAGAGTATGCTGAAGGCGCGCAGGGCTGCCTCGCTATAACCCCACACGCTGGCCCAGAGCTTGAGGATGAGATAGTAGAGCGGCGGGTGTGTATCGATACTGGTGAGGCGAATGAGTTCACTGATTGGCTGCTTGGCGAGCCACACCGAATATGCCTCATCAAACCACACACTCTGCTGGCTGCCAATCCACCAGCACAGCGCCATTGCCACCAGTGGTGCTAGCACAATGGCGATGCGAAACCAATGGCGTTGCATCTTACAGACAAAGGGAAATAGTCGATTAGCGAGAATAAGGGCGGAATTCTTGACCCGAGCGGCAGATTGTTGCCGCGCTAGTTGTTTACTCATATCTTTTATAGTACCGATTTGTTGGCAAAAAATCCACTAGCAAAGCCATAATCATCCGTGGTACAATACCACTATACGTACCCGTAGCTCAGCTGGATAGAGCGTTGGTTTCCGGTACCAAAGGTCGCAGGTTCGAACCCTGCCGGGTATACCATAGATAATTGAGGCTTGCGCGGCCTCTGTTTTTTATGGATATGTATAGTAAGACATACTAATTGATGGGATAGACCAATGAAACAAAAGAAGGTCTATCTCTCTAGCTGATCCCTGTTAGCGTGGAATAATCTTCATCAAAAACTTTGTCTTGACGGCAAGGTAGATAAGCGCAAGTGCACTGACGGATAAGGCGAAGTTGGCCGGGATCTCGTAGAAACGATCGACCGACGTAAAATAAAAATCGCTAATATAATAATCTGGTGCCACAAAGAGATGCATGACGAGAATAACGAACGCATGCACCGTATACACATAGAGTGAATTATGACCAAATGGCAGCAAAATCCAGCCTAACCACCGCTTGATGCGATCCTCGAATCGCCGAAACAACATAAAGAACCCAGCAAACCAGAGCCACGATAGGGTAAGGCGAGGCAGTGGTAGGTCGAGCTTGAGGAACTGATTGTCGAGTGCGGTATCGGCCGCGGCAAGCGCTTGATGAAAGCCATCGCCCAGCCCATGTGCCACAAAGGTGACGTATACGTCAGTAAAGAGTGTGAGGGCGAAGAGCGTTGCAATACTGCGCTTGATAATGCGTCGACGGCGCAGCGGCCACGATTGCCAGCGTGTAGTAATCTCTGGTAGGTGGTAGCCCAGGGCAAAGGCCATGAAAAATAGCACCTGCCAGGTGAGCGGTTGGTATAGTTCACTGACTGGCCGTGGTGTTAGCGCCCACACCAGTAGGCTGAGTCCTAGCACGATATACCACTTGCCGCGCCGCAGTAGCCAGAGTGCGCCTGGTGCTACCGCAATAAACAGTGCATACAGGCGCAGATAGTCCGCCCAGCCGTAGAATTGCTGTAAGGTAATAATATCCCACGCTAGGCCAAGCCAATTGCCGTCGGGCAGTGGTAGTGGCAACTTGACACCTTTATTATCAATAAAGAACCAGCTAATCAGGAGCGATAGTATCGTCACGATAATGCTCGTGAGGTAGAGCGTACCAGCTCGCTTCCAGAGCAAGCGCGTCGCTGTCATGAGGGGCTGCGTGCGGAGCTTGGCACCGCGCACAATACCCAAGACAAGGCCGGATATAATGAAGAACCCTTCGGCTGCCGAGACAGCGAGACGACTGTCGCCAGTGAGGAAAGTGAGGCCATTAGGAAAGTAGGTGAGATGGTCGAGAATAATGATAACCAAAAACCACCCACGCATCAGGTCGAGACTAACGATGCGCCCAACAGAGGACGCGCTGGCTTTTGGTTGGGTTGTCACAATGATTTAGTATAGCAGGTTTGCTAAAAGTATGCTTAAGATTGTCTCATGTTGTGGTGAGGAAATACGGACCCGAGGTCTGGATATCCAATACTGATGAATCTATGGTCTAAAAAACTGAGGGGCATAGCGACACGCTAGCGTGGTCGCTTGCTCGCAACAGTCCGTGCCTTGGTGGCAAAGGTGTCATCGATGAGGACAGACGGCGCAAACTCACCATAGCGCCGCGCCACTGCTTGCTCGATCAGGAAGTCGGCAATGCGTGGATTTTTGGGTAGGAGCGAGCCATGCAGGTAGGTGCCGATCACATTGCGGTAGCGCGCACCTTCGGTTTGGTCGGTGCCATTATTGCCCGCCCCGCGCGATACGATACCCAGGGGTGGCACGCTGTGCCCAAGGGTTGTGAGGCCACTGTGGTTTTCGTAGCCAATAATCTCGCCAAAGTCGCTGCTGGCAGTGACGATATTGCCAATCAGGCGCTGCTCACCAGCGACCGTCTCGATATCAAAGAGACCAATTCCACGAATGATCGCTCCCTGAGTGGTCTTAAAGAATCGCCCAAATAGCTGGTACAGCCCACACACTACCAGCATCGGCACGCCATCATCAGCCAGGCACTGCAGAGTGGGGCCAATCGCGAGTAAATCATCCTGGATGGTAGCTTGGCCAGAGTCTTGGCCACCACCGCCCACGATGATATCGACATCGGTTGGGAAGGTGTCGCCTGGGTTGTATTCAACGAGCCGCACGCTGTAGCCATACCACTCAAGTCGTCGCTTGAGCGTGAGGGTATTGCCCCAGTCGCCATAGATGTTCATGGCGTGGGGGTAGAGTTGGAGGATGGTGATAGTGTTGTCTTTCATACAGCATTTACCTCTGTGTAGTGAGCTAATTCGCGCCGCAAGGCAAGCATGGCGGTATAGGTGCAGTAGATGCGCAAGGGAGTGCCGCGGTTGGCCTGGACAAACTCTGCCAGAGCTTGCTTAAGGCCAGGTACAACGCGCCGAGCTTCTACTTCATCATACTGGAGGCGCAGCGCCATATCGTAGGCGCGCACACCACTTACCATTGCCACGCCAGTGGGGCGAAGTGTATCGAAGTCGACATCCCATAGCCAACTCATATCGCGGCCATCAGCGTACTGGTCGTTGATGGCAATCATTGTAGCAGTCTTGTGTGGGTCAAACGATGCCAGGCTCAGGCGAAAGCCGCTCGGGTTCTTGACGAGGACGAGCTCGCAGGGTTGGCCGTTGACGGTCAGAGCTTCGCCGCGGCCAAAGGCTGGCTCGACCTGAGCGAGGGCAGCGAGCATGGCGGGCGTATCGAGTTTATCTTGCAGAATAGTACGGACGAGGGTAAGTGCTCCTGCAGCGTTTTGGGCATTGTAGCTACCCTTGAGCTTCAGTGAGACAGGGTGGTCTGCGTCGTCGAAGCGGAAGATGGCAGCTTGGTCGGACAAGCCGCATAGCGTCACATCAGCATTGGTAGTGGCTGCAGCTTGGGCTGAGGCGCTCCGCATGGTATCGTCGCTTGGGAAGAGGTGAGCGAGTGATGGATCAACGCCATAGCGGCTTATTGGTGCTGTGAGATCAGCGGTAAATTCTTGCCGCGTCAGCCGT
>CALHWA010000042.1 GCA_938036845.1 uncultured Candidatus Saccharibacteria bacterium
TTGCTGGGCTATAGCCGGCAGTATGTGGAAGAGAAGTTTGGCGCTATGCTGCGGGCCTTTACCTACGGTGCGCCGCCACACGCGGGCTGCGCCTTTGGCATTGACCGCATCCTGATGGAGTTAACCGGCGAGCACAACGTGCGCGAAACCCTCGCCTTCCCCAAAAACGGCAGCGGCGTCGACGTCATGATGGACTCACCCGCACAGGTAGAACCCGGGCAGCTGAAGGAGTTGGGGTTGTAAACAGATGAGCAAGTGCTAGCTATCGCTACGAATCTGCTGCGCACCAACTCAAAGCACACTAAGGAGGCAATGACCCTATGAGCTGGGACCTCACCGCAATCAAAACAAAACGTCATGTCCAGTCGGTTAGCGACCTGACGGAAGAAGACTGCGTGCTGCTCGAGCACCAGCAGATGATTGCTGAGCTCGAAAAGGCTGCCAAAGCATGCGATGCGCAGCTAGACACGCGCGACCCGTCGTGGCTTGTTATGGAGAAGAAAGAATGGCTGATCGAATTCAGCCTGAGCAAACATAGGGAGCAACTCATCACGATGGGGCTGCGCGTCCGGGGTAGTAGGGAGCCAACGGAGGTATTTGCGTATCTCATCCAGCAGCTTGGTATGCGGCTGGTGGAGTGGAGCACCGGCGAGTTCCTGGATCTATCCAAGCAGAGCAGCTTTGGCCGCTGGCAGGAGTGGAGCGAGCGGGTGCTGCGAGACCTTACAAAGTCACGAAAATCATAAGCGTGTTGCGGGTGTAATAAGAATAAAATAGAGACTAGCTAGTCACGATAGCTCTATCGTTTCTATCCGCTGATATTCCACCCCAACGTCTGCAGCCGCCGCTGTGCAAAGTGTATCAATCAATCCCTTGCCAGCATCACTCAAGATGGCGTCATGAACAGGGAAGGCGAGGCGTGGGGCGACAGCCTGCAAGAAGCTGCGCACCTCGGAGAACTTGAGCCATGGCGCAGCTACAGGCAGGGCGAGGACGTCGATGTGGCGCTGCGGCAAAGCGAAGGAATCGCCAGGGTAGTAGATGCGATCGTTGATCAGCGCGGCAAGGTTGTGGAGGCGCGGGATATGTGGGCTCACCACGGCATGCTCACCGCCAAAGAACTCAAGCGTGAATGGCCCGATCTGGTATGTATCGCCAGGCACCGCGGCTATTGCATGGCGGACAGAGAGTGTGCCTTCTGGCAGAGATATCGTTGTACTATCTACAATGATGCTATCAACACTTATAATCTCCGCCTCAGGAAATGCCTGTATAATACGCTTGATGAGCGTAGGGCTATAATGGTCGGGATGGGCATGGGTAATGAGAACTGCCGCTACCTGCTGCGGTATAGCAAAATCGTCGGTGTATACACCTGGGTCGACGACCAAGCTTTGGCCGTCGATCGTGATAGTAAAGCAAGAGTGGGCAAATTTCGTTAGTGTTGTCATATATCTAGTATAGCGGAGAAGAGGGCAAAGTGATAGGTTGTTTCTTGCCGCGTGGTATTGGTTAAGAATATTTGACTAATGTTTGCCTTGTGTCAGTCTACCTCTCATAGCGACAGAGAGGGTTATTCTGTAATAAGGATACACAAGTACGCTTCTAAATCGCTTCCTAGTGCGGGAGCTGAAAAGCATAACTATGGCGTAGTAGCAATTTCTGATATTTCACAGACAAAACAGTAGATAAGAGAGATAGTCTTGAAAGTAAGCTAGGAAACTATTGTGCTACCATCAGAAATATGGCATTATAGCTGTATGAACAAAACAATTCTCTTTGTACCGGGCTTCCAAGAAGGGCGCGCCGACCGCGATTATGATACACTTATGAACCGCTGGCGAGCGATGGGCTACGCGGTGGAATTTGTACCAATCCAGTGGCATCGCACTATGCAAAAACAGTGGTTGCAGACGCTACATGAGCGGTATCGGCAGCATGATCCAGCTGAGACTATTCTGGCTGGTTTCTCATTTGGGGCGTGCATTGCGTTCTTAGCGGCGTGCGAGCGGGCGCCAAGCGAGCTGTGGCTCTTCTCGCTGTCACCATCATTTGCAGAGTGTGCAGAGTATTGGTCTAAGCGTGACTGGCGCGTGATCGGTAAGCGGCGGCTCGAATATGCCAAGCAGGTGAGCTTGGTAGCGGCTGCGCAGCGTATCGCCTGCCCTGTGCAGATTTTCGTTGGCTCGGAGGAGCTTGTCAAATGGCCAGAGATGAAACTTGTCTTTGATACTGCTATGCAGCACATTCCCGCCGTCCATGGCACAGTGGTAGAAGGTGCTGGTCATGCGGTTGATGACTCGCGGTATGTGGCGGCGGTGTGCGACGCAATAGAGCGATAACTGTGGTATAATATAGGCAATTATGACGAGAACACACGACACCTTACCGCAAAAACCTGAAGAACATTTTGACCTTCTAGGGGGGTAAAAGAGAAGGTTCGCCACTTTGGTGTGGCTGCAATCAAGTGGGCACTTCATCGTGTTGAGGATAGCTATTGGAAGCCGGGAGACCGAATCACCCGTTTCACGGTGTTTGATGATAATGCAACCTATGACTTGTCAAAAACTGATGGGATTATCCCGAATATCAGCGAGACGACGCCTATTGATGTGATTGGTGGGACGATGACGGTATTTGCATCAGGCGAAGAAGAGAGGCTTTTGCAAGCATTACGTCAGGAAGATTAAGTAAGCAATAATAAGAGCTACGCTAGCCGTTTCTTGGCTAGCGTAGCGTGAGTTTTATTGTATGTGCTTTGTCTCTACATCCTGCCAGTCGTTGTTGTGCCGAAGCTCGGCGTTGTCACCAGCGAAGACCGCTTTTGCTTCGGTATTGTCGCTCAGCGTCCAGAGGAACCAGGCGGTCATGTAGGCATCGCCATATTCGAGGACATCTTTGTGACCAACGGTCTTGCGCCGCGCGATGACGCTCGGCTTATCTGCATTAAGAGCGCGGAAGTTCTGCTGCAAGTCGCTCAGTGGGCTAATGGCGAGGTTGTCGCTTGGGCCAGTGCCAGCCATCATGTAGGTGGCTGTCTTGAGCTTGCTGGTGTCGTAGTGCCAGTTGTTGTCGTTTGCGGTGCCATGGCCGACGGCGCTAGCAGTGTAGAGGGAGGTATAGCGGTTACTATTGCCGTATTTTGTGGCGGCATTGATAGCACCGGCACCACCTTGGGAGTGTCCAGCGATACCGATTTTCCTTGTATTGACGAAGTCCTTAATGGGGCTGCTCTCGGCAGTGTTGAGCTCTAGTGCAGCATCAAGCATGATCGATGTCGTTGCGCCAGTGCCTGGCCAGCCATCCTCATTACCAATGACAACAAAACCCCAGCTGGCCAAATGCTCGAAGATTGGCGCATAAGTAGACGCGTAGGTGGCGGTGCCATTGACCATCAGCACAAGTGGGAAGGTTTGGCCCGGAGCGGTGCGCTGTGGAGTGTAGATGTGATACTCTTTGATGGCTGCGCTATCGCTGCGATGAGTGTGGTGCGCAACGCGGTAGGGGCCTGGCTTAGTATAACGCTGCTCTAGCGTACCACTGGGGCTCAGCTTCGCAGTGTAATCCTTTGCCACGCCGTCGTCGCCAGTGATACTTTGGTTGAGATAGTTCATATACAGCACAAACAGCACGAAGCACACGAAGAGTATTGCTATGATGATACCCAGAATTTTCAGAAGCTTTTTCGCCATCGGTATATCCTTATTCGGTTCAATATTACTAGTAATATTATCTACTATACACCGGGTGCATAGTAATGGCAAGGGAGAGTGATTGCTTTTTTACACAGTATATTTTGGCTCTGTTAGTAAGAGATCAAGTGGCTTTACCTCTCAGTTATAGCAATCAAGCGCCTAAGCATTGCACTCACAAGAGCCAACGGTATATACTGATGAGCATGTACGAACAAGAACTTCATACCGCGCAGCGGATTGCTCGCGAGGCGGGCG
Source organism: uncultured Candidatus Saccharibacteria bacterium (assembly GCA_938036845.1). Classification (GTDB taxonomy): domain Bacteria; phylum Patescibacteriota; class Saccharimonadia; order Saccharimonadales; family Saccharimonadaceae; genus Saccharimonas. The sequence continues at coordinate 3,951 of CALHWA010000042.1, forward strand.
GTATTATGCGCCGCTATTTTGATAGCGACCAACAGCGCCAGACCAAGGCGGATGGCACGCCAGTGACAATTGCCGATACAACAATTAACTCGCTGGTGATCCAACGCCTCCACGAGACCTTCCCGGATGATGGCGTTATTGGCGAAGAGGAGAGCACGACGGGCTATGGCTTCGGGCGGAAGTGGCTGTGCGACCCAGTCGACGGCACAAAGGCCTTTACCTGGGGTGTGCCCACAGCAATGTTTTCACTTGCGTTAGTGATTGATGGTGTGCCAACCGTCGGTGTTGGCTATGAACCAATGACGGATCGGCTCTACTGGGCAGTGCGTGGCCATGGTGCTTTTTGCAACGGTACGCGGCTGCAGGTGAATCACCAGACGCTTACAGAGGGGGTCTTTGCTGCGTCGTGTAGCTATGCAAATATCCGTCGCCATGAATATTATGATAAGCTGATCGAACGCAAGGTGAGCACAGCAAGCATTAGTGGCGCAGTAGCCAAGAGTGTTCGTGTGGCCGAGGGGCGCTTCGTCGGGTATTATGCCGAGAAGGTGAATGCGTATGATATGGCAGCAGTGCACGTTATTGTTGAGGAGGCTGGTGGTAAGATGACGAGTGTATCGGGCCAGCCGCTTAATTATGCGCAGCCATTTTGTGGTGCGCTTGTGTCCAATAGCATCGTGCACGATGAGCTGATGGCAATAGTGCGCAGCGAGTGCTCATAAATACCGCACGCTACCAAATGGTATTTTGCGCTTCATCTGCGTGGCAATGCCGAGAGTATCGGCTGGCTGGACGGTGTGTGGGCCGTAGAATTGGTTGATCTCGTCGATTGCAGCAGTGAGAGCGTGGCGAGCTGATGGGTCGTCGAAGAGTGCGAGCTGTGCGTCTGTCTCGCTTGTAAGAAGATAACACGACATGCCAATCTCATAGGCGGGCAGCGGCATCGACTGGGTGAGTCGCTTGACGATATGAAAGAGCGTCGTGCCATCACATAGTGGATGCTCGCGGCGCTCGTGGTTGTGCCAGCGGCCTGTTTGATAACTTTTAGCATAGAGGCGCACACCACGGGCGCGTACGTATTGCTGCCGGAGCGCAGCCGCGATGTCTTCGCATAGAACGTGGAAGCGGCGCAAGACTTGATCGTAATTGAGGTTTGGCTGATCAAGGACGAACTGTCGCCCGACTGTCTTAAGCGGGCGCTCATCACTATCTACCTCCCAACCGCGCAGCCGCTTATACCAGTCGCGTCCCGGCTTGCCATGAAATACCATGTGCTCGAGCGTTGCCTCGCTTGCGGTCAGAAAGTCGAGTGGTGTCTGGATACCAACCTGGTGGAGGCGCTTGCTGTAGCCAGTGGCAATACCAGTGAGGTCTTCGAGCGATAGCGTAGCGAGTATTGCGTGGAGATTATCTGCAGTGATGCAAGTCAGGCCATCGGGTTTATTGATACCGGCAGCAATCTTAGCTAGCCAGCGGTTGGTGCCGATGCCAACATTGCAGCGCATGTAGTCGCCAACTTCGCTACGGAGGCGCTGCTTGATCTCTTGGCCAATCGCCAGTGCGCCGCGTGCTCGGATGTCGGGTGGGCTTTGGCTGAGGTCGACTACCCCTTCGTCGATGCTTTTCATGGTGGCACTGGGTGAGTAGTCGCTGAGGATGGTTGCAAGTCGGTGGTAGACATAGCGATACTTGGGTGGGTCACTTTCTAGCGGAACAATATCAGGGCAAAGTAGCCGCGCTGCGGGTAAGCGCATACCGGTGTGTACGCCACGCGCTTTGGCTTCGTAGCTTGCGGTGACGATAGCCGCATGCTGGTTGCGCCGATTAACGATGACAACTGGCCGGTGGCGGAGCAACGGCCGAGATTGCTGCTCGATTGTGGCAAAGCAGCTATTGAGATCAATATGCATCATCAGTGGTGGGGCGGGATTGATATTGCTATGAGACATGATCGGCCTCGCGTGTGAGCCGCCATACCAGTGTGATACTGTCAAACTCGAGGCGGTAATCAGCCTGCTCATCTGTCACATCGAAGATATGCACCGTGCGTGCACCACGCTGATGCTCGAAGCCCAGGCCGACTCGCCGAATCGTCACTTCCTGGCCATTACTACGCCGAAATTTGACTGGCTGGCACGGCTGGTGCCCACGCCGAAAAATCGCTACCACCTCCACGATTTCATCAAGATACAGTTCGTCATCCATTGTTCTTAGTATAGCGCATGAGCTAGGCACGGTCGACGAGTGGGAATGTAATGACAGAGGTTGAAAGTGTTTATACTCAAGCGATGTATTGCTATGCTAGTACCCCATACGACTCTCGCTTTACAAGAAAACACCCTATGGAAGTGAAATAAAACTAAACCTTTTACATAGGGCTAAGGGAAAATGACGCGCAGCTCTTACATACTGTATTGCCTCGCACAAGAGCATAGCGAAGACGAAGAAGGGGATATTTTACAAAACCAACAATGCCGGCTGTCCTTGGCTCAGTTGTCACGATAAGCTAATGCAACAGAGCGGCGCAGCTCAGAAAATTATTTCTGCTTCTTGCGGCTCTCGACGAACATCATAATAAGCCAGATAATGACGACGATTGCGGCGAGCGAGAGCAGCCCGTTGATAACCCATGCGGCTAGCTTTAGTACAACACCAAGCAGCCACGCGGCAATAATGACAATAGCGATTGTGAGAATAAGTCGAGATAGTTTCATCCTTCTAGTATACTATACTTATGGACACAGCACAATTCCAAGCCATGATATGGCACAAAGCCAAGCAGCTCTATCGCCCCATGTCGTGGCGCAGCCAGCCGACGCTGTACTATGTGCTGGTGAGTGAGCTGATGCTGCAGCAGACGCAGGTGGCGCGGGTGCTGCCTAAGTTTGCTGAGTTTACCACTCGCTTCCCGACCATCGAGGCCCTGGCGGCGGCTCAGCTACCGGTGGTGCTGCAGGCCTGGCAGGGTTTGGGGTATAATCGCCGGGCCAAGTACCTCCACAGCGCGGCGCAGGCGATTGCTGCTGGTGCGCCCACAGCCACACAAGCTGACCTTGTGGCGCTGCCTGGCATTGGCGCTAACACGGCTGGGGCCATCATGAACTATGTGTACCAGGTCCCAACCGCCTTTGTGGAGACCAATATCCGCACGGTGTATTTTAACCACTTTTTTGCTGGGCAGGAGCGCGTGGCAGATAGGGATGTGCTGGCGCTGGTGGAGCAGACGATGGATAAAGAGCAGCCCCGCCAGTGGTTCTGGGCGCTGATGGACTACGGCGCTGAGCTGAAGGCGGCGGGCAAGGGTCAGCTTGGCACCAGCCGGCACTACACGCGGCAGTCGCGCTTTGCTGGCAGCCTGCGCCAGATGCGGGGTGAAATTGTGCGGCGCATGGCGCAGGGGCAGCCACTGAGTGCCATTACCCAGGAGCTGCACGGTGACCCGCGTTTTGCTGCTGCGCTGGATGGACTACGGAAGGATGGGCTGATCTGAGTGAACTAGCCCTCACGCGAGAAGAAGCCATCACACTGTGCCAGAATTGGGCGCGGATGCTTCGCCGCGAGTATACGATCGACATGCTGGTAAATGACTACGGCGATGGAGTGCTTATGTCTGACCAGTTGGCCTATCCGCTCGAGATGCAGCCATGGATCACGCCAGAGGCAGAGCCGCTCCTCTGGGCGATTCGCGACCATGCGGTTGATGTTGATATCGACCACACCAGGCGAGCTGATTGGGAGAAGCTACTAGAGCTGATCGACCAGCTACCAAAGAGTGAATCATAAGATACGTGGAGAGATTAGCACGAGATAGTGTGTGACAATAGCAGCCTTTCTAACCTATGACCTGCACCTGGCTTCCTATACAGACAATGAATATCTAATAGGTATATTCATTTTTATGAAAGGTAAGGAATTCATGGTGAGAAAATAACCACATAACGAAGATTTAAGGCAATAAGACTCTTGACTACTTCTACAGCTGTACGCCAAGCCACCCAGCGAGCACTGTTCCAGCGCCATAGGCCAGGGCAGCAGCGATCGCACCGAGCGCGAGAGTTTGCAGGGCGGCAACGAGTGGATTCTCGCCACCAACTTTACCCTTGATATAGCCAATTGCCACAAAGGTGAGCGCCGTCGCTCCCGAGCTGATATAAAACAGCAGAGGATGAGCCGCGCTTGAGCCGCGTGCCAGGACATGGGCAAGATAGGGGATGACAGGCACACTACCAACAACGACAAAGGCAGCGAAGGTCATGAGGCCGATGATTTTTGGCGAGGCGCGTTTGCTTGTACTCCGCGCTGACTCATCGTGCTCAGCACTGGCCGCGAGGTAGGCACTAGCACCCATCGAGAAGCCATCGGCAATAAGGTTAGCTGCGCCCAGCACCAAGATAATTGCACTCGAGATACCCGCGCCAGCACTGGCCGCTACCACAGCAAAGGTTGTGACGGTACCATCGACTGCACCATAGACAAATTCAGAAATATAACGTTTGAGGACAGGTTTCATATTCATAACTTGGTTAGTATAGCATAGTGTGGTACAAACGTAAAAGCGAGCAGCCAGTGGAGATATGATGAAAACCACAAAATGGAGGCAATGGACGTCTCGCCACTAAGGAGAGCAATGAATGTCTGAACAGAATGTTCATTGTAATAGTGTGCAAAAATAAGTATGGGGCAATAGATAAGCACAGACCTAGCTTACGACTAGTTTGCTTGCTTAGGCTTGAGGAGAAGCTGATTGCGCTCGGCAGTGCGCGTCCGCGCCTCATCTAGCAGAGTAATACCTTCTTGCGAGCTGAGGCTAACGATCCGCACATACTCGCTCTTGGTCTTCTTGTCGTAGCCCGAGACAGCGACGAAGCCGAGTTGTTCGTCGGCATAAATGACGCTCTCTTTCTCGCCGCTGTAGTCGATTTTGTTAAATAGGCTTACATCTAGCAGTGCTGTACCGCGGCCATTGTCCCACGTGGCAAAGACACCAATGCGGCGCTGTACTGCATCTGGATCGGTCGAGTCAAATGGCGTGTCTTTATCGATATACTCGATGATTGGTGCAAAGACCAATGTATCGGCCTTGGGAAGGATTGTCTTGAGTGCGTGGTCAGCGGGTAGCGAGTACGCCAAGGCAAAGCGCTTGCGAAAGTCGTACGAGAGTGGGTAGCGTCCATCGGTCGATGTGGTGCACTCGACTTGGTGGCGCGAATCAAGGAAGGTAAGCTCGGCGGGCGAGTATATTGGTTTATGCTCCTCTGTCGCGGTGACCTCATTCGTTATTTGGCTCACCTTTGTATCGGCATCGGTGTAGACCGTAGAATTACCCATGACAGTGACGGGGGAGGCGTATTCATTCACGGCGTCAGACTTATCGCGCTTGCTGAGGCCGCAGCCCATAGCAAGCAGTTGCTGGATGGTATCGACCGCACAATACTGCGTTATATTGCCCTCGGCATCAGTAATGAGGCAGTCCATCACCATCTCATGCCCCATGCCCTTGCCGAACTGCTTTTCCTTGCTGGGGTCGTCGTTTTTCTCATCTCTCGAGAGTACGTGCCCAATCTCATGGCTATAGACATTGCCACCAGTCTTGTTGCTCAGCACGAGCACCATTGGGCCGTTGCCGCCCTTGGCTTTGTCTTCGTCGGTGCTCTGGAAGGCAAGGCCGAGTACATCATTCTCCACACCTGCTGTATTAACGGCCATCAGCATGAGTGAATGCTCACCATCCTGCACGTCTAGCTGCTCGCGGTATTCTTCGGCGATTTTTTTAATCTGGTCGTTGGAGTAGTAGTACTCAACTGTGCCATCTTCCTTGGTGCGGGTGCTGTCTGGCGCAGTGTTGCAGACAAACTCGGTTATGTGAAACTGATATGCATCGCGAGTTGTGTGAGTAATTCGGCCAGTGTGGACGCGCACTTCTTCGTATATTTCTTCGTTACTCTTGCCAGGTTCGAAGCCAGCAGCATTGAGCGCTACAACACCAAGCCGGACAACGACCGGCTGGAATGAATCTTTCTCGTGGTCTTGGCACTGCTCTGCAGAAGGCTGAGAGGTGTCGCCGCTGAGTAGAGCACCCAGTGCTCCGAGGCAAGCTGCTGCCAACACCTCACGACGCGAGAGATCTGGTAATGTTTTTTTGACTGAGTCGTCTGGCGCAACTTCGGATTTTGAGCGAGTCATATTAACTATCTTATATCACTAAATAGTCAAAAATGTCAACTTTGCAGACCTGCGCTGCGTGGTTCTAGCTATCTGCAGCTTAAGATTTTTCTTTTGAATGTTAGCTCAATCTCTTATTTTGTTATTTTCTCTTTTGTAAGCATAAATAAAGCTGAGCTACAGAGATAAAAGTAGATTAATAGAAAAATAAAACTCGCTTGTTACTGAAGCGAGTTTTAGGTGTGCTATCAGCGTGAGGTACTATTGCTGCTCAGCTGGCGCTTGTGTTTGTTGCTGATTCTCGGTGTCGCTATTGGTGGAGAAGAGCTGGAGTGATTCGTCACTCAGGACATTTGGGTCAAAGGTACCATCGGCGATCTTGCTGCGGCGCTGCTGGTACATTTTTTTGAACTCGTCGAGCGATTGCTTCGTAACGCTACCCTCAGTTTTGTATGTCTCGGGCTCAGCATCGCGAGCGGCTTGCTTGCGCACCTCCTGGAAGCCAGGCCGACTGAGATCAACCTGTGCTGCACCACTGGTGTTGTACATATCCATGGCGATCCACACCATGACGCCTGCAATAGCAATCACCCCGCAGATCATCACCAAAAAACGGTGCTCGCGCATGGTGGTTAGCTGGTGCTCGAAGTCGATCTTATTGGGCTGGCTGCTGGGCACTCGGCACCTCCTTCTTGGCAGGGAATTGCTTACTATAAAATACGTCGAACTGTGAACCATATTGGCTCAGTAGCTGATTGAGCCGCAAGGCGACATCGGCCACTCGTTTGCGTTGCTCGCGCACGGGCTTGATGCGGTAGTAGAACTCGACCGGTTGGTCGGTGCAGTCGATACGTAGTAGCTCGGATAGCTTCTCTTCGTACTGGCGGTATTCGCTGCGGAAAGCGGTAAGCTGGGTATTGTATTCTACCGTCGTCTTGGCAAGCTCCACACCATCGAGTCGGTTGAGAGCGATGCGGCTATTAAGTGGTGCCATCAGACGGGTGGCAATCACCTCGTACTGCTGTCCTTGGTTGACCCGGACAAGCCCATCGTTGGCGTGGATGCGCCGCAGGGTAGACTTGACGCGGACGCAGTTTTGTTTTATTTGAGTGAGTTGATCGTTGCTGAGCGGTGCAGCAGGCTCGGCATAGGCCGGAGAACCAAGTGCAGCAGTAGCAATCATAACAACAGCAAGAAAAGTGCGCTTCATAGCTCCCCATTATGACGCATCAGAGGAGATTGGTCAAATAGTTTGCCTAGATTGAATTAAATTCTTGTGTCGCTCCGGTTGGCTACTATCTTACGCAGATTTTGCGTTAGCACCTTCAAGCTGAGCACAAAACCCGGGAGTTCTTTAAGGGTGGTGTGATGCCATCTGTATAATAACTACAATAACTGCAAGAACAAAAGCCATGAAAGGTATTGCAAGACCAATAGCAACGCCAATCTTGAGTCCTTGGTCGTCACCATCAACGAATTTGGCAGATGGTGCGTATGTCTGAATATTCCACCACCACCAGTTGTAGTGGTTATTGAGAGCATCTTGAACGGTATGGGAATAATAAAGGATTCCCATACCAGGTGACACACCGGCGCTCAAGGCGTTGAGTAATCGCGTGTTCGCTCCGGCAAAGTTAAATTGGTTGCGTTGACCGTTGACCCAGATAATAATAAAGCTTGACTCAGTTCTTGCTTTGGTAATCTGCTGTGGGTCGACGTCAAAGATAACACCGATTGATTGACCCATCGAAGCATCTACATCAATAGCACGGATACGGTTGGTGCTCGTCCATTCGAGAACACAGGGTGTCTCATTGAAATAACCAGTGCTATACCAGACAAATGTTGCTGCAATGAGTGGTGTGCCATCAAAGACGCTGCTATAACTAGCCTCAATAGTAGGTTGCAATGATTGGGCAGTAGGTAACTGCATTGGCTGCATAATGGGCTGAGGGAGAGGGTTTGCTGCAACAGGAGTCCGACCAATTGGTGGTGCGGGTTGCATAGCTGGTGTTGGTG
>CALHWA010000043.1 GCA_938036845.1 uncultured Candidatus Saccharibacteria bacterium
TTGAAACTCACAGCCATTTTCTGTCTTCCAGTATGCAATTTCACGCTCAGCATCACGCTTGATTCGGGGCCTACCCCAAACGGCAGTGCCAGCTTCCACATAACCGACAAAAGCGTCGTTCATAAATCTGTCTTGTTCAACTGATTTTGTTGTATCAATATCTGTTAGGCTCCATGAGACCATGTCAAGTCCTCTAACCGGATCGGATGTGGTTGCCCTCAGTCTCGGCTGACTAACTGGAATATCCTTTGCGATAGTACTTGGATCACTTTCATCCCAACCCAGTTTTTCCATAGCTGCTGCCAGTTTGTCTTCTGTGAGCGGCCAATCTTGGTTGACCCAATAGTTTACAAGTTCGACAAATCTTTGTGGGGTAATGCTGTTCCATGTCATGGTGATAGTATACCACTATCATCTTATATACACCATCGCTATTTTATGCTATTACACTTCTATCCTATGCATAGTTCATCGCGTCATAATACTATCTCGGCACGCAGCGGTGCACCACCTTTTGGCCTCGCATACATAGCTGCACAACTGGCGCAATAACCCCTGCCGTCTCGAGCGTATCGGGCGAGGACCAATCGTAGCGTGGCCCTCCCTCACTGCCATATTCTATCGGCGCAACAATCAGATCATAATAGTGCCGCATCAGCATCAGCGCACGTAGCGGATCGACAAGCGGCGCTGCTGCCATCGGCTCATCAGACATATCAGGCTCTAGTGTCTGCCATTCTTCGTCAGGTATCTCCTCAGGTACATTATACTCATCGTAACCCACAGCCAACCCACTGCCGTTATAGCCAAGACCTGGCAGTTTCTCAGCATAGTCTGGCAGGTATGCCGCAATGGCGAGATCAATATTCTCTGGTAGGGTTTTACCCGCATCATAGCCCGTCCGCTTAGTCAGCGGTAGATCCTCAGGTAGTAGCCCAGCACTGAGGCACGCTTCGCACACAATGAGGTCGCCCAGTATAATCGTTGCTTCGTTGATGTCGTGATTGTTATATTCGCTATTCTCATATGCTCTGCGCCGCACTGCATCATACACCGCAGTCAAGGCGGCAATCTTCTGGTCTGGCGGTGATGGTTCTTGCTCTGCCTGCGATGTAGCAGTTTTTCCTGATAGACTTTCGTGATTCATATCACTCTTCTGCCCACCACCACACTGGCCCTTGCGGTGTGTCACGCACGGCGATGTGTCGCGCGGTGAGATCAGTACGCAGGCGGTCGGCTGTGGACCAGTCGCGGGCTTCGCGAGCACGCTGGCGCTGGAGGATGAGCTTCTTAGCCTCATCTGTAATGTCTGGCATCGACTCACAGAGATCGAGACCAAGTAGCTGATCAATCGCCGCTAGCAACTCCTCCAATCCACGATGGTACACTGCTGCCAGTGGCCGCGCTAGCACCCGATCAAATGCTTCATCGATGAGCCGCAGCGCCTCGGGGGTATTCAGGTCATTGGCGAGCGCCTCGCGCACTGCCCCACTTGCTGCCAGGAGCGACACATGGCCCGATTGTTCGTCACTCTTGCGTTGGTCATCATCCAGACTCTCATACGTCTGATGGCGCAGG
>CALHWA010000044.1 GCA_938036845.1 uncultured Candidatus Saccharibacteria bacterium
GGCGTTGGTGCTTGTTTCTTGCTGGCATGGCTCTTACCAACGACCTATTGGTATTACTACATTATGTCGCCCGGCGTGGCATTTGGTGCAAGTGTTGGATGGGCGCTTTTGCAGGCTAATCTGTTTTGGATTATAGCTCTGCGTCGGTATATTCGGACATACGGTGCTGTAGTGCTCTTTGTTATTGCATGGTGCACATTGACGTATATACGAACTCATGCACCAGTGGTAGAGGATTGGTGGATTCCCCATCTTGGCTATAGCGTGTGGCGTAATGACAGTATCACTATGTGGAGTGCCTATGGCGGCGAAGCAGTGCTCGAAGCGATTGTATTACTCTGCGGCGTGAGTATAGCGTGGCTAATAGTGCATGCTCGTATGAGCGTATGGATACGTATGAGCTGCGGGCTTGTTGTACTCGTGGCGGTGGCGAATAGTATTGTTGTGCATATGCCAGCCAAGCCACTCCCTCCAGTGATTGCACTCCAAAAGATGACACGTGGCGGCGTTGATATACCCGCTACTAAGGCTGATGTGGATGACCTCATACATCTGACAAAGCGCGCAATTGCACAGTACCAATATCCTCATGCGACAATCGTCTGGCCAGAAAATTATATCCCACCTGCGCTGCACACAACAATTGCAGCCTTTGCACAAAAAGAATCGATCAATATCGTCTACCATACAACAGAAAAAGACGATACAAGAATATACAAGAAAGTCGTACTGGTAGATCAGTCTGGTCGCAGTATACTGACAAATTACAAAGCGCATCTTGCGCCAGATGAATCAATTGGCACAGCGCGTTATTCACGCGTAATTGCTACGCATAATGCTACGAAAGTTACGGCATATATTTGCTATGACATGCACTACCCAGATATTGTTGAGCGGCTCAAGGGGAGTGACGTTGCCTATATTCCACTGGATGATGCTGAGTATGGCTATCTGCAAAAGCAATTTCACGCAGCGGATAGTGTTATTCATGCTAGGCAGGCACAAACAGCCGTTGTTTTGGCGGGTACAGATGGGCCAACCATGATTATTAATAGCAACGGTATCATCGTTGATCGCTTGACGGGGAATGCTGCTGGATTCGTTGGGCATAGCAAATAAGAGCGCGTGCTTTGTGTAGTATACGATAACTTGAGGTGAGCTGCGTATCTTTATTACTAAAACAGGGATAAGACATGCAGTGTTGGCTGTAAAGTGCTCATAATAATCCATACTGTGATAAGAGATACGTATGCGATCTTCAAGGACTTACTGCTATACTAGACACTATGAATGTCATTGCACTTGCATTTGGCCTTGGCGTGGCTGGGTTTGATGTGTTCGGCGCAGTGCTGGTTGTGCTGCTAGTGGCAAGCAAGCTGCCGAAGCAAAGAATCGCTGTATTTGCGCTCATCGTCTTAGCGGGAACAGTCACTGCTGGTGTAGCGGCATCGCTTCTGCTTGGCGGTAGTGCCGAGCTATTTGCTCAGGCACTTCATCGTGTACCAGCTTGTGTGTGGGTGGGTGCAGAAGGTGCAGCAAGTGTGGGGCTGCTTGGCTGGGCGGTAGCTCGCTTGCATAGGCATATAAAATCGGGTAAGGAGCCAAAGGACACGCAGGATAGCCGGGTTTTGCAATGGCTTAGGCGTAGCATTGTGCTTGGTGGCATTATCTATGCGGCCAGTGCCTTTACCGACCCATCATTCCTCGCAGTGATTGCTATAGCAAGCCGCGAGCAGTCACTCTTTGTCGTTATCATGGCACACGTCGTGTGGCTACTTGTCAGTCAGGGGTTATTTTTTGGCCTTGTCATCGCGATTATGTGCGATAGACACCAACCCCTCATAGCCTGGTTCGAGTGGGTGCGAGCCCGATACAGCACGCTCATTCGC
>CALHWA010000045.1 GCA_938036845.1 uncultured Candidatus Saccharibacteria bacterium
AAAAGCCTGTGGCTTGAGAACAAAGTCGTGGTAGTGGAGAAGTCTGGTGACGTCGTGCGTGACACTGTGCACAGTAGTGGCCAAGCACTGCTCAAGGGAGTGAAGACAACAGTCCTCGTCAACGGCAATAGCGCCAGTGCCAGTGAGATCGTAGCGGGGGCATTGCACGACCACAAAGCAGCGACATTGCTGGGCGAAAAGACCTTCGGCAAGGGCACCGTGCAGCAGCTATTTGACCTACCTGACGGTCGCAAGCTCAAGATTACCGTGGCGCGTTGGTATACCCCAAGTGGCCGCAATATTTCGCAGGGCGGCATTGCGCCAGATACTGAGGTTAAAATGAGCACCGATGACCGCAACGCTGGCCGTGACCCACAGCTCGATAGCGCACTGCAAAAGTTTGCAGAGTAGACATATGCCAAACAAAATGCAAACAATTGTTCGCTAAAAGTATTGTATTTGTTCTAAATCTACGCTACCATAAAAGCATATGGACAGACGAAAGAAAATTCTCTTGGTAGAAGACGACACCGCGCTGCTGGCAGTGTATCGCTCGCGGCTCGAGCTGGAGGGCTTTGCGGTGAGCGAGGTGCATAATGGCGAGGATGCGCTCTCGGCGGTGGTCGATGTTCGGCCCGATCTCATCTTGCTCGATGTGATGATCCCCAAGATCAGCGGCTTCGACGTGCTCGATATCTTGCGTAATACCCCAGACACTACCAACGTCCGCGTTATCATGCTGACAGCACTGAGCCAGCCCAAGGACAAAGAGCGGGCCAAGCAGCTAGGGGTGGACGACTATCTCGTTAAGTCGCAAGTGATGATTGGCGACGTAGTGGCCCGCATTAAGTATCACCTGGGTATGACAGAGTAAGTCTTGCAGCCATGACTTCAAGATCTCATTTTTTGTTAACTCTTCTTTGTTGTCTCGTGTGGGGTATGCATAGTTTTCTCTGTATGCCGTTTCTTGGTATAATAGAGAAATGACGAAAAAATATTCGGCACCACACAAGGCAGAAAGTGTACCGTTGCCATCACGACAACCAGATTACCTTCTTACTCAACCAATTTCGATAGATGGCATCCCAGAGTACACACCTTGTGTCGATGGGCATGTTATTGCGAAGTGCGATGGTGTGCCGCGGTATCGGTGGAATGTGTTACGCAGCAGTGGCCAGCTCGACGAAGGGTGGATTGATACAGAGATTATCGACAAGGATGGCACGGTGCTAGTGCGGATGACCAAGCTAGTCAACCGAAGCAACATCCATCGACTTGAGAAATGTGTATCGCTCGCGGTGCTGCAGGAGCAGAACCTCGACTTCACCAATGCATACCTGCAAAAAGCCTATGGCGTGATGATGAAGGATGGCAGGCTGCAACCCGTTGCTGATATCGCTCATGCTACTCATCAGGATGACTCAACTGATGAGCAAGAAACAGAGGTACTGCCTGCTCAAGGTGGCAATACATATAATCATCTCGGTGGGGATAGTGCGCACCAATTGGTTGGGAGTGTAGCGGCAAAAGCGAGCGACGGAGAGGTGGATAATAGCCTACTGGTACAGCGGGCGCTTGATCGTATAAGATAATCCGCGGCTTATTCCAAAGGGTAGCAATAACTGGAATCACTGGTGTCAAAGCCTTTACTGATTGGGCGAAAGACTGGCCAAAAATAATGAGCATGCGTCATTCTCATCTGTAGTGCAAAGCATGCCATTGCTAAGTAGTACGGGCGGCGCCTATCGATAGCAAGCCTCGACCTCGCTTGGGTTATTATCAAAATAAAAAAAGACCACCTCGATCATGAGGTGGTCTTGCGTGCGCTATAAAACACTTACGCTGCGCTGACGCACACCTGGGTGCGTGGCTGGGTCTTGCCGGTGAAGGTGGACTTCTTGACCTTCTTGAAGCTGACAACACCACTGTGAGCGGCGTGGATGGTGTAGTTGCGGCTCATGTACGTGCCAGGGCCGGCAATCTTCGTAGCGCCTGTCTGGCGAACGAGGACCTCACCAGCGTTGACCTGCTGGCCACCGAAGCGCTTGACGCCAAGGCGCGCCCCAGCGTTATTGTGGACGTTCTTGCTTGAGCCACCTGCTTTGACTTTTGACATATCACTCCTTTAGCTAATATAAACAATCTATACGATTATACGTGAGGGCGTGGGCGAAGTCAAGCGGTGTGGATTGAATAGCAGCCGTAAGAATGCCGACTGTTATAATGTGAGAGAAGAGAGCAGCAAGAGGAGTGCACAAGCGAGCAAGACATTGAGCTGTAGGCATGACAAAAAGGGGACAAAACATAGACAGTGATGCAGATGTGCTGCAGTATTAACTGAGCAGAGTTGGATAGCTGGCACTATGGTGGTATAATTAGCTACACTACAGATGCAATAATGATATGAAAAGGAGTGATGATGGCGGGACGATATGACAGGATCGGATCTCAGGGTGAGTGGCCGTATCCGGGCAGCGGGCCGAGTGGCAGCTCAGACACTGAGGCAGATTTGGCACGGCTTGCAGCGCGTCGGGATGCTAAGAGTGATTTGCCGTTGGGGCAAGGGGAAGGGGGTGCTCGGCAGGGTGCTCCTGCGCCCACTGCAGCTGAGCTTCGAGCAAGCTTAAGAGAAATTGCTGAGACTCATGAATCAACAGTACTAGCTGCGCCATCAACTCCGGAGGATATACGTGCAGCGCTACGTGATGGGGTGGGTGTTCACGAAGCACCAGCTCCTCAGGCAGCAGAAGGAATACGGGCAGATCCACACAGAGAAGCCCTTTGGAGCGCAGAAGGGACACTCCGCAACGCTCCAGAGGTGTTGGTTACTGCAGCAAATGAGTTAGAGAGTATCATTAAAGGCGGCAACGTACCAGTAAGTGTTGTGCCTCGTTTGAAGGCTGTAGTGAAGTCTCTACGTGGCATTAACCTTCATGATCTTGGTGTTGCACAATCGTACGTAGGAACTGAAGCTTACAAAATGGACATGGAGGCAAACAATCGCCAATAATTCCATGCTACCAGAGCGGTACGAAGAACCTCAGCTATGTCATGCTGAGGTTCTTGCTTATTGAAACTGCTAGCATGTAGAAGGAAGCACGTGTATTACTCGATGACCAGAATGAGATTTTACCACACAAGGTTATTTCATTACTTCCATCACCAACAACTCCCGCGCTACCACTTGGTTCTCGCGGTAATAACAGAGGTCGGCGGGGCGAACGTGCTGGAATGGGCGGCGCTGGTAGCCCAGTCGCTCTAGCTGGGTGATGAGTGGCAGGTGAGTAAACTGCCCGTCGCTGCTGCGCCAAGCGGGCACCGCAATAACCAGTGGTGTGCCAGGGCTCAGCTGGGGGCGAAGATTAGTGAGAAAATGGCTGATGATATGGTTGCACGTGGTACGCACAGTGCTGAGCTTAGCCGGAGCGGGTGGGGCAGAGAAGGGCTGGCCAAGGTATGTCTCGCAGACGATAGCGCTGAGCTGCTGGGCAAGTGGCCACTGATGGGTAGTGGCATCGGCTTGAGTAACGCCATGCACCGTACCAGGGGTGGCCTCAGCAGAGCGGTGCTGCAGCCAGGTGAGGTTCTCGCTGGTATAGCTGACCATCTTGGGGTTTAGGTCGCTGCCGCACACATCGTAGCCCAGGAGGAGCGCCTCTTGCAGGACGGTGCCAGTGCCGCAGAATGGGTCGAGCAGTAGGGGGCGCGGCGCTGAGTGCTCGGTAGTAGACGAAGGCTGCACCAATGGCCCGGCCATATTGACCATCATGCGGGCAAGCTTGGGTGGCAGCATACCGACGAAGGCATCGGTGCGGGGGCGGGCTTGGTCGCGTGCGGCCAGGGCAGAGATGTTTTGCGCGCCAACACTCTCCGCCACAATAACGCGCCCATCCTGGGCTCGCACTACCAGCAGCTCGATGTGGTGGGGCGAGCGACCAAGCTTGTTGTGGTGGCTGGTGGCGGTGTTGAGTGCCGGAGCGGCGTTGGGGATGAGGCGCAAGCTCGTGCCAGTTGCGCGCAATTTTGTCTTAAGAATAAGGCCAGTCTTTTGCACCTCACGGGCGGTGGCAGAGAAGCCATAGGCACTGATGCCAAGCGTAATCTTGTGCGGCGCGCCCTGCCATTGCGCGCTATAGTGGCGGACGATTTGCCGGCTCACCGCCAGCCAGTTACCGCGCAGCTCTAACACCACCCGGCCCGCCTTTTGGCTGCCACCCAGACGCTCAAAATCGAATATATCAGAGGTAATAACAGCGGCCTGCGCTCCAAACCAACGCACTGCCGCCGCGCCATACAAACACTCCAGCTCCGCCACGCCGAGGGCCGGCTGCCGGCCAAGAATTGCAATATACATATGCCTAGTATAGCGCAAAAACGGGTAAGAATGGAGGAAATAGGCAACTAGGCCGAGCATTGACAGGAGCGACCAGGAGGCATATCATACGCCTATGACATCATATTACACAATAGCCCGCCTTCTCACCTATGATGACAGGCGTTTTGTCGGTATGGGGTGGGAGATTGATTGGCCATGGATTCATCAGCCCAACAACCCAAAGAGCCCCTATCTGTCATTTGGTGACCCACGCTGCCCATGGGCGATTGAGGTTGGTGTCTGTATCGCACCGCGCGATAAGTCAGTCCGTGAGAAGATGGACATCTCCCCTAATCAGGATGTTGGCGTGGGCACGACCGAGCCAGGGCGCTACATCCTCACCGTGTGTTCCCAGTCATTCTTGGATGACCCTGCTGGTGCAGAGTATTTTGATGGCGACCCAGTTACACCACTAGTCATGCCCCAGCTTGACTTCGTCGAGATAACAGCGTTTGTTGAAGCAAAGCTTGCCAAATACCAGCATGTTCCAACGGTCGATGATCCGTTCGGTACCGACAGAGAGTTCTATGAAGCAACGAAAGACTGGCTGTACGACACCGAGTACGACGAGTGGACGGCCTATGAGGCGACGATTGCCTGCCCAGCGAGTATGCTCGAGTAGCTGCAGTTAACCTCGTGGTATAATATACCGTAGCTATGCAGAAATATATCAAAAAAATGAAACAGCTGTCCTTCCGCACCTGGCTGAGTATTATGACGTTTGTGCTGATCGCCTTGATTCTATTCTTGTCGCGGCACGAGCTTCTCCAGGCGTGGCATTTGCTGCAGCAGGTCAATATATGGGTCTTGATTGCCGTCTTCCCAGTGGCGGCGTTGGGGTA
The DNA here is from genome assembly GCA_938036845.1 of uncultured Candidatus Saccharibacteria bacterium. Classification (GTDB taxonomy): domain Bacteria; phylum Patescibacteriota; class Saccharimonadia; order Saccharimonadales; family Saccharimonadaceae; genus Saccharimonas. Next base: position 5,218 of record CALHWA010000045.1, read on the forward strand.
CTTGGCGGCAGGTGAGATGATCTTCTCATATCTGCGGCAAAAGGGCTTCGTGCGTGATGTGAGCCCCTTTGCCCTGATGCGCTTGTCGCTGGAGCTAAACTTCGTCAACCACGCCTTCCCCAGTGGTGGCCTGAGCGGTATATCGTATGCCAACTGGCGCCTACGCAAATACGGTGTCTCGACAGGGCGGGCGACAATGGCCCAAATGGTGCGCTATGTCATGGGCTTTGTGGCAGTGGTGCTGTTCCTTGCAGTGGCGGTGGTAATAGTGACGATCGATAGCGGAGTGAACCGCTGGATTATCCTGATGAGCGGGGGACTGGTATTTTGCCTGACGATGATCACGCTACTGGGAGTATACTTACTGACGAGCCAGCGGCGGCTCCACAAGGCAGCGCATCAGGTCACGCTGACAATCAACGGCTTCGCGCGGCGCATCCTGCGGCGCACAAAGCCAGTGATGGACGAAGCTGCGGTGCGGCGCTACTGCGACGACCTCCACACTGACTTCCTCGAGCTGCGGCGCGACAAGAAGCTGCTGTGGCAGCCCTTTATCTGGAGTATTGTCTTTACGATTATGGAGATCTTACCCTTCTGGATGACCTTCCAATCGCTGGGGGTATCGGTCAATCCTGCATCAATTCTCATTGCCTATGGCGTGGCCACGACCATGGCGGTGGTGGTTGCTACCCCTGGTGGAGCTGGTGCGTATGAGGCAGTGATGGTGGGGATCTTGGCGCTCTCGGGTGTAAGCCAGGGCCAGGCCATCGTTGGGACGATGCTCTACCGCGTGATTGCCATCGTGACTACACTGGTGTTTGGCTATGCATTTTATCAATTAACCATCATGCGTTATGGACGCGACAAACCTCCCACCACTGAGCGTTAGCGACTTCCTCGCCTGTGCGAGCCAGGTGCTGGAGGGAGCATTTCCGGTACTAACGGTCGAGGGCGAAGTAGCTAGTATGGCGGTGCGCCAGGGGAAGTTTGTCTTTTTTGACCTCAAGGACGAGACAGGCAGCGTGAGCTGCTTTATGATGGTGTGGCAGCTCCGGGTGGCGCTAGAAGATGGCATGCAGGTAGCAGTGCAAGCTGTGCCGAAGCTTACAGCGCGCGGCAAATTCAGCCTGACTGTGCAGCAGGTGCGACCAGTCGGGCAGGGGAGCATTAAGAAAAACTTCGAGCTGTTGCGCCAGCGCCTGAGTGCAGAAGGACTCTTTGCTCCAGAGCGCAAGCGGCCAGTACCCGAGTGGCCCGAGCACATTGCCGTGGTGAGTAGCCCCCAGGCGGCAGGCTATGCCGACTTTATGACGATCATCGGCCAGCGCTGGGGCGGCATGCAGGTCGATGTCTATGCAGTGCCAGTCCAGGGTGCTGGCGCGGCCGACCGGATCATCCGCGCCATTGAGCGCTGCAACCGCCGTGCAACCGTGCCACAGGTGCTGGCGATTGTGCGCGGTGGCGGCAGCGCCGATGATTTGCAAGTCTTTAACGACGAAGCGCTGGTGCGGGCGATCGCTGCAAGCCGGGTGCCAACGGTGGTCGGGGTGGGGCACGACACAGATGAGACATTGGCCGACCTCGTTGCCGACGTCCGGGCTGTGACGCCAACCAACGCTGCTCAGCTCATCACACCTGATGCCACAGCAGTCCAAGCGCGGCTAGCCGAACAGTTGCAGGCAATGAAGCGAACGATTATTGCCACGGTAGATGATGAGCTAGTATCGGTCCAGCATCAACTGGCCGAAGCTGGGGCAAGGCTAGCCAGGCGGCAGCAGGCACTCGAGCAGCAATGCGCAGTGCTGCAGGCCCGGCTCCGGCTGTATAACCCTGCAGCAACCCTAGCGCGTGGCTATGCCCTGGTGCGTGGCCAGGCCGCCGTCGGCCAAACGATCACCATCGAGCGATATAGCGATATGATAACAGCGGAGGTAACCCATGTCGAACGCAAAACAACCAACGAAACAGGCGAAATCCGCCACACCTAGCACTCGGGCCAAGCGCGCCACACTGAGTGATGACGACCAACTGGCAATGGCCCTTGCAGCAGAGGGAATCACGCCGGATTATAGTCAAACGAGCAACCCGTCGGTTGACTCATCAACATCGCCACAACCTGACCAGCAGAGCAATGCAGATAACCGTTCACTACGTGAGCAGATGGAACAGCTGGAGGAGATCTTGGCATGGTTTGACAGTGATGAGTTTGAGCTCGAGGCGGCGGTAGAGCGCTACCAGCAGGCAGCACGCGTTGCTGAGCAGATCGACCAGCGCCTAACCGAGATCAAAAATAAGGTAACCATCATCACAGAGGACACAGCTGCCTCATGATGTGGTGGGCACTCCTGGTCATTATCCTACTGTTTTGCGTGACAGCGCTGACGGGGGCACCCTATGTACCGTCGCACCGCCGCGATGTGCAGCGGGCGCTGACCCAGCTCTATAGCCTCGGACCGGAGGATTGCTTGGTGGACATGGGCTCGGGCGATGGTGTTGTCTTAAAGGTCGCCCGCCAGCAGGGGGCACGAGCCTTTGGCGTGGAGCTCAACCCCCTCCTCGTCTTGCTCTCGCGCTGGCGTTTGCGTGGTGATACCAAAGCGATGGTGGTGTGTGGTAACCTCTACCGCACGAACTTTCCAACTGGCACCACAGTGGTCTACACTTTTGGTGACTCGCGCGACATCGCTCGGATGGCTGCCCATGTGCAGCAGCAAGCCACCCGCCTCGGCACAGACCTGTGGTTCATCTCCTACGCCTTTGCCGTGCCTGGCTGGGCACCAGTGCGCGAGCAAGGCGCGCATAAGCTGTATCGGGTGCGGGCAGAGCGGCACAAATAGCATCCCGCTCTTGTCTATCGCCCCAGGCATAAGTATAATAGGAGTATGACGAAGCAATCTTACAAACGACGAAGTTTTCTTAGTGGCAGCACCTTTGCCATCATTGGGCTAGCCCTGCTGGTGGTGCTCTTTGGTGGGTTTTCGGCCTGGGCTTATACCAACTACACCGAGGCCAAGAGCAACCTCGATAGCAAGATTACCGCAGCGCAAGCTGAGGCCAAGAAGACGCAAGCAGACGAAGACGAGAAGAAATTTGCCGAGCGCGAAAAGCAGCCGATGCTGCAGTTCGTTGGGCCAGATGACTATGGCCGCCTGACCTTCGACTACCCCAAGACCTGGAGTGCCTACCAAGCCACCGATGTGAGCGAGGGCGGCGGCAAGACGTACGAGGCGTATCTCAACCCCCGTGTGGTGCCACCAGTGACGGACACGCAGAAGATTGCTATTCGCATCAGCATCGAGCAAAAGATCTACGACAAAGCGGTGGCCGACTACGACAGCCAGATCAAAAAAGGCGAGCTGAAGTCGAGCGCCTGGAGCAACGACAAAGGCCTGACGGGCACGCGTCTGGAGGGGAACTTTAGCAAAGATATCCGTGGCACCGCAGTGGTGATCAAGATGCGTGACCGGACACTCACGGTGCGGACGGATGCCGACGTATTTAATAACGACTACGAAGCCCTGATAAAAACCATTAAATTTAACGAATAAATATAGAACATTGCGACGATCTGTGCTACAATGCAGCTGGTATGAGCACGGAGGGGAATGCGGTTATGATGAGCGGCGCTTCCTGGGGGGAGGCGTCGCTCTTTGTTGCGGCGGCACACGACCTCAAGTCGCCACTGGCGCTGCTACGGCAATTGGCGCTGAGCTTGGAGGCTGGTGGGCTGTCGCCAGTCGAGGTGGCCGAGCTAGCCCGGCGGATGGCGCTGACCAGCGAGCGGGCCTTGCGCCTCACTACCGACTTGACGCAATCCACCCGTCTCCACGAGGAGCTATTTGGCATCGAGCCGCTCAACTTGGCGTTGGTGGCGCGCGACGTCGTGGCCGAGCTCCAGCCACTCTACGCAGCCAAGGGCCGTCGCCTGACAGTGCGCGTGCCACGGCGGGCAGTGGTGGGTCTCGGCAACCGCGACCTCCTGCGGCGCGTCCTGTGCAACTTCGCCGACAATGCACTCCACTACAGTGGCGAGGGCGATGCACCCGTGGTAGTGCGACTCTCCCGGCGAGCTGGTGGCCGGGTGATTCGCCTGGCGGTGCGCGACTATGGCCCAGCTATTCCGCCATCACTCTGGCAGCAATTGGAGCAACGCCTTGGCGTCAGCGCACAGCCATTGCACAGCCGGCCAGGCAGCAGTGGCCTGGGGCTCTACATTGCAGGGCAATTTGCCAGCGCGATGGAGGCGCAAATTGGGGCAGTGCGGCACCGCGATGGCGCGACCTTCTACATCGATCTCCAGGCGGTGTATCAACAGAGGCTATTATGACGCAATCGCCGCCGCGGGTGTTGGTCATCGACGATGACCAATGGTTTGCTGAGCTGCAACTTGCGGCAGTGCGGCGGGCCGGTATGGCACCCGTCTATGCGGCCGATGTGCTGGCTGGCATGGCAGCGCTCGACGAGGCGCTCCCAGCAGTGATCATCCTCGATATGTTCATGCCAGGGGGTAATGGCCTGGTGCTGCTCCACGAACTGCAATCGTATAGCGATACAGCGCGTATCCCCATTATCATCTGTAGTAATAATGCGAGCGACATGGCGTTAGCCGATCTCGCACCCTACGGTGTCGTTGCCCTGCTCGACAAAACAACGATGCACCCGAGCGACGTGACGAACGTACTAGGCAGGTACATCCCAAGCGAGGTAGTGACATGAGTGTGCAGCGCACCACAGCGATCGTCCTGCGCCGCACCAACTATGGCGAGGCCGACCGCGTACTGCAATTGCTCACGCCAGAGGGGCAGCGGGCGGTAATTGCCAAGGGTGTCCGGCGCGAAAAGAGCCGGCTAGCTGGAGCGGTTGAACTCTTTGCGATCAGCGATGTCGTTATCCGCCAGGGTTGCAGTGAGCTTGGTGTGCTCACACAAGCTCGCCTGACGAAGTATTATCAAACAATCGTGGCCGATTATGACCGCCTGCAAGCTGGTTATGCCGCTATCCAGCTAGTGGCGCAGGCCAGCCGCATGCTAGACGAGCCAGCCTGGTATGAGGTGCTGCGCTTGGTGTATGAGGGGCTCAATCAGCCTAGCGTACCCGTCATGCTCACCCAAGCCTGGCTCGCCATCCACTATGCGGCGCTGCAAGGCTACGAGCTCAACCTAGTGCGCGACGTGCTGGGCCAACCCCTCCAGCCCGAGCGGCGGTATATGTATGACGGGTCGGAGCGTGGCCTGCGCCTCAGCGACCAAGGCGACATCACCGCAGCGCACATCAAGCTGCTCCGCCTACTCGCCACGCGCCCACCCACAGTAGTAGCACAGGTCGGTGGTGTGCTAGCCATCCTGCCCGAATGCTGGCTGGTGGCGCGGCAGCATGCTGGGGTGTAGCTGCAGTACAGTATACATACCGAACAAGAAAATATCTGGAGGCCAGTGACTAAGCAAACGGATGAGCTCTGTATATATTCTGGCCGGAACATTTTCGGTTTGGTGTGTATACTGTGCTGTTTTATCATCCACCCGATGAAGAACGTACCCACCTCAAGAAATGCTATAATAATACCAAAGAACCAATCATGAAGCTGCCGCGTTGCCAACGCGGAGAAAGGACGCGTGTGAGTAGCGCAATGAGTAATGTAACAATGGAAGCAATTATTAGCCTGTGCAAGCGCCGCGGCTTTATTTATCAGGGGTCGGACGTGTACGGCGGCCTGAGTGGCACATGGGACTATGGCCCGCTAGGCGTGCAGCTCAAGCGCAATATTATGAACCTATGGTGGCGCAGATTCGTCGATGAGCGTGATGACATGTACGGCGTCGATGCAGCGATTTTGATGAATCAGAAGGTGTGGCAGGCGAGCGGGCATGTGGATACGTTCGTCGATCCACTGTGCGAAGACACGGTCAATCACCGACGCTACCGCACCGATCATATCCTCAAAGATAATGGCGTTGATGTAGACGGCATGACCATGGAACAAATGGATGCGGTGATTGCGGAGCGCGGCATCAAAAGCCCTGATGGTAATCCGCTCTCAAAATCAATGACTTTTAATATGATGTTTCGTACTCATATAGGAGCGGTTGATACGACGACTGTTCATTATGCTTCAAATATAGATCCAGAGTATGGAGACGCTGTAGAGACAATGGAGCTTGTAGATTACGAAAAACCGGATGCAAGTCTTGTGTATCTCCGCCCGGAAACCGCTCAAGGTATCTTCACCAATTTCAAAAACATCGTCGATAGTTTCTATCCTAATCTGCCGTTTGGTATCGCTCAGCAGGGCAAGGCGTTTCGTAATGAAATT
>CALHWA010000046.1 GCA_938036845.1 uncultured Candidatus Saccharibacteria bacterium
CACACTGGCTTTCTCTCGTCTATAACTAGCCTTTATGCAGCGAGTGAGAAGTCTCCTTGAACCAAACCAAGCTCATCACTATACTCAAGCCGTTGCGACTCTGTAGTCGGAACCAGCACAATACCACTTGCAGTGCTAAGCTCGCCATCAATCACATCACCTTGGTCTGTGATCATCTGCGGGCCTTCGCCTGGCTCGCCCTGAATGATACCATACACAACAGGGACACTATCAACCATCTCTTGGTCTGGACGCTTCCCAACATAAAACCCAATCAATGAGCCAATCACTCCTTCTTTCGCTCCATCGTCCTCACCTAAAGAAATCGCCGCTTCTTGGTGGGATAGCGACGACTCAATTGCGGAATACAGCGATGATATATCGCCTTGGGCGTCCTTAGGGCTCTTAAAGTCGCTAACAATAGGCACGACATACGGGACATCATTAATCTCAATAACATCACCAATTGCCAAGCCAAGCTCATCGCGCAGCTCGGATAATTTATTATGAATAGTATCAATGTGCTGGTCTGTCATTTCTGCCATCGACAGCGCAAACAGCGGCCCAAGCTCACGCTGCAGCCAACCTCGAACCTCTTGAACAGATGGCAGCTCGAAAGCATTCGGCTTACCATACCGATTATTAAACTCCTCGACCGTCGACACAAGTCCATCGTCTACTGTGTCGTATTTTGTCTCGCCCACTGGCGGTTTGTCGCTTTTAGTAAACGACTTTTCTCTTGTATTATTGGTATACTCACTCATAGTTTTTTATACTCCGCACTATGATTTTGGTTAACGGCATTGGCTCCTTTCTGCCGATTCCTCCCTGCTGCGTGCTTTGTGGCGCTGGCAGCGTGGTAGTAAGTAATCGTATCAACTTGCATTATAGCACAAAACCAGCGCCTGCAAAGCTATTTTTGGCCTTATTTTCGCATTATTTTCCCCATATGTACCCCTGTCGTACCAGTGGTGGCTATTTGGACGATAATTATATATTTTTCGCAAGCATTTTGGCTTTAATTACGCGTTTCTCCGCCTTCACCGGCGAGATTTTATTGCTCTGCCTGCCTCTATCGCTACACGTGGGCCGAGGTAAAATAAATCACAGGTAGATATAGATAAGCCCAGCTCTCGCATACGGAGGCTAAACAGCTAGTGCTGAATAAAATAGCACGCGGAGACACACAGGAGGTCTCCTGAGGTTTTAGGTATAGATTCTCCCCACTCACGCACTTCCTAAATACTGAGAGCTACCAAAGCCAGATGATTGATACACCGTCATTTTCGCTCCTCCAGCCGCTCACCATGCAGCCATAGCAAAACCGCCCAAGGCATCTACCTCGGGCGGTTTTGTACATTGCACTGCAGAACTTAACCGCGAGCAAAGTGGGCAAAGGCGCGGTTGGCCTCGGCCATTTTGTGGGTGTCTTCCTTTTTCTTGAAGGCAACGCCGGTTTGGTTGCACGCATCAACGATCTCTGTTGCCAGGCGCTTGCTGTACGGCATGCCACTCTTGGAGCGAGCAGCCTGCACCAGCCACATAAAGGCAAAGTGCTGCTGACGATGACCCTGAATGGGGAATGGAATCTGGTAGTTAGCACCACCAACGCGGCGACTCTTTACCTCAAAGCTAGGACTGATGTTCTTGATGCAGGTCTCAAACACTTCTAGTGGATCCTCACTCTTGAGGCTTCGGGCAGCTTGCTCGAGTGCACTGTAGACAGCCCGCTCAGCAACTTGCTTTTTGCCGTCTAGCATCGATTTGTTAATCAAGCGCTGCACCAGCACCGACTGGTACTTGCGGTCTGGCTTGATAGTGCGCTGGAGTTTTTTCGTGACTTTACGAGGCATGGTTAGTTACCCTCCTTCTTGGCGCCGTACTTGCTGCGGCCCTGCTTACGCTTCGATACCCCTTGCAGGTCGAGTGCGCCACGGACGATGTGGTAGCGCACACCTGGGAGGTCTGGCACGCGGCCACCTCGGACGAGCACCACCGCGTGCTCCTGCAGGTTGTGACCTTCGCCGCCAATGTAGGCCCAGACTTCGTGGCCGTTGGTCAGGCGCACACGAGCCACCTTGCGCATGGCGGAGTTTGGCTTCTTAGGGGTTTTAGTCGTTACCTTGACGCAGACACCACGCTTGAGTGGTGCATTTTGGTCGTAGTAGCGCACCTTGAGTGCGTTGTGGATGCGCCCCAGCGCTGGCGACTTCGACTTCCGAGCCGCCGTCTTGCGTGGCTTGCGCACCAATTGGTTAATGGTTGGCATGCAATTCTCCTTATTGCTTATTGTTCGTAACTCTGCTGCCTTCCCCACTCGTTGGATCAGTAGTGCGGTAGCATAGAGTACCTACTAGGCTTATTACCTAGCATATTTGCGTGTACGATTATGGAGCAGCACCTCCGCCTCGTGTCTATACCTTCTCTGCCAGGCAACGCGCTCACACCAGCGCCCTACCCCGAGAAGAGGAAACTCGTGTGGTATTATAGCATAGCGTTGTGTAGGAAGGCAAATACGCCGCAGCGCAAAAATCCATACTTGTTCTTGGTACCACGCGATGAAGTGTAAAGCTTATTAGTTGTCATATTTTGGTGCTGGGAGATCAACATCTGGGCAGTGTCGCTTCTTGTACGCGCCCGCTCCATTCTCTACCCCTCTTCCTAATCCAAATACTGAATATTCTCAAAATATATTCATAATCATCGCGATGTGGAGAGAAACGCAAGGCGCGACATTATACTATACATTAGACAGAAAACCCCTGTCATCGCTATCTCATGCTATACTAATCTCATGCATATTGCCATCCAAGGCCAGGCAGGGTCGTTTCATGAGCAGGCAGCGCA
>CALHWA010000047.1 GCA_938036845.1 uncultured Candidatus Saccharibacteria bacterium
TACCCCAGTGGGGTATATAAATCATCAGTAGATTGACACAATGCCCTTCCTCTGCTATAATTCCCCCACAGATTACGTGTGCATAAGGCAAATGCACACTACGGTAACAGCCTAATACGAGGAGTTTATGAACAACCAGCCAACACCCCAGCAACCCGCTGCACCGCAGCCGCAGCCAGCACCGCAACCACAACCGGTGGCCCAGCCGCAGCCGCAACCGCAACAGACATATCAATATCAACAACCCTACCAGCAGCCAGTTGCGCCAGTGCCACAGCCAGCTATTCAGCCACAGCCAACACCATATGCCTATCCCGTTCGTTATGATAACCCTGGCGAGACACTGGGTGTCATTGGATGCGTCTTGAGCTTCTTTGGTATCTCTATCGGTGGTATTCTCCTTGGCATTATTTCGCGCAATAAGTCTAAGGAAGCCGGTATGTCTACAACGTGGGGTAACGTTAGTCTGGGCTGGGGCATCTTTGGGTCAGTCTGCTGGTGTCTTATCTGGCTTTTCTGGATACTTGTGTTTGTTGGTGTATTGTCCAAGCCATCTTGGTGGTACTATTATTACTACTAAGCCACTTACTTCGATATAAAAACACCCAGCATACTACTGGGTATTTTTATGTAAAGTATTTTGGGAGTACCTTCTGCATTTTTAGGGCTTTCGTATTCACCCCTCTACAATCATGATCTCTATTTCTCGGTAGCGATAGTAGGAGTGGGTATTCGAGAGGTTTGTGCCCTCACAGCAAAGTAAATAGCCATTATTATACAGAAGCTTCACTAAAAACCATACAGTAACGACTTTTGCAAGCAATTTATCCAAAAAATCGACATACATACTGTATGCCGATTATTCTCGTGCACTATCCCCTACTGCTGCAAATACTCGTACAGCTTCTTGGCGTCCTTGTGCTTGCGCAGCTTGGCCAGGGCCTTGGCCTCAATCTGACGAATACGCTCACGCGTCACGGCAAACTCCTGCCCAACTTCCTCCAGCGTGTGGCTCTTGCCATTCTCCAGGCCAAAGCGCATTTTAATAATCTTCTGCTCACGGTCACTCAAGGTCGAGAGGATGTCTTGCACCTGCTCCTTGAGAAGCTGGTTGGAGGCCGACTCTTCAGGACTGACCGTATCTTCGTCCTCGATAAAGTCCCCCAGCACCGACTCCTCCGAGTCGTCGCCATCACGCCCCACACCAGCATCCAGGCTGCTAATGTCTTGCTTGATCTTCATCACATATTCGACCTTATCCGTCTCCATATCAAGCTCTTTGGCCAGCTCGGTAATGGTTGGCTCGCGGTTCAGGTCTTGCGTCAGGCGGCGCTGGGTGCGCAACAGCTTATTGATCGTCTCCACCATGTGGACAGGAATGCGAATAGTGCGCGCTTGGTCGGCAATCGCACGGGTAATCGCCTGGCGAATCCACCAAGTGGCATAGGTGCTAAACTTAAAGCCCTTATCTGGGTCAAACTTCTCCACCGCCCGCAGTAGCCCGGTGTGCCCTTCTTGGATAAGATCGAGAAAATCAAGGCCACGACCACTGTACCGCTTGGCAATGCTTACCACCAGTCGCATATTAGCCTCGGCCATTTTGTCTTTCGCCCGCTTATCGCCTTGCTTGATGCGATAAGCGAGATCAACCTCTTCGTCAGCACTCAGTAGCGGGATCTTGCCGATCTCACGCAGGTGTAGCCGGACCGAGTCGTCACTAATATCATCAAAGTATTGGTTGCTGTTGAGAATCTCCTCCGGCGTATCTTCTTCCTCAAGTGCCGCGAGGTCGGGCTCCATATCGTCGACGGCTGGATCCATCATCGGTGGCTGGGCATCGGGTGGCGCTGCCTGAGCTGTGGTTGCTGGTTTTTTTTGCTTGGTATCCTTATCGTCGGTTGCCACGCGCTATCTCCTTGATTAATTGGTTCAGTTGCTCGCGCAAAGCGGCGGCAGCAGTCGTATCGCCGCTCTCTTCTGCTTGGCGCAAGTGGGTGATGAGATCTTGTTTGTGTTGCTGCTTGTGTTCGGTTTCGATTTGCCGCAAAAGCCGGGCGGTCTCGTAGTAGCGATCGGTCTCGCTCCACGCACCATACCGAGCGTCGGCACGTACCCGCACCATTGTAATATACTCGTCAAAATTTTGCAATGGCGGCGGCGTAGTGGTAAGAGGTTGTCCGTGGTGCGCCGCATAGTACTGAGCCAAGGCCTGGCGCGCCTCCCCCGCAAAGAGCTGTGAGTCAACTCGCCCAAACAATTCCTGGCTCGGCCCATCAAGCATCGCCAGTGCAAGCACATCATCTTGTGAGAGATAGCGATTGCTTGGCGCGGCCGCTGCCGCCTTAACGGCCTTGCGGATGGGTGCGGACGGTGCAGTTTGCTGCGCCTTGGCCTGCACAGCCTGCACACTCGAGCCGACTGCCTGAGCAATCTGCCGCTGGTAATGCTCGCGCTCCACTGGGTCGCCCAAGCGATTAACAAGTGCCAAGCCCACCGTGGTAAACTGCCGCTTACCCGCCGCTGTGGTAAGATCAAGCTGCTGCCGATACTGCGCCAGAAGCCAATCCACCGCTGGCTGAGCCGCCGCAATCGCCTGCTGCCAGACCGCTACCCCCTGCTGCTGGATGAGTTCATCGGGGTCTTTTGCCTCCGCCGGCAGCGATACCACCTTCAGCTCCACCCCCGCCTGGGCAGCCAGGCCAATCGCTCGCTCTGTGGCGGCCCGCCCAGCGTTATCACCATCAAAACTCAGCCGGATATCGCCCGCCAGCCGCTTAAGCGCCCGAATATGCTGCTCCGTCATAGCAGTGCCCGCTGTCGCCACCACCGCTGCTTCGCCCGCCTGATGGCTGCTTATCACATCCATATTGCCCTCGACAATCACCGCATAGCCCTGGGCCCGAATCGCCTGCTTGGCCTGCATCAAGCCAAAGACATGCCGACCTTTATCATAGAGCAGCGTCTGGGGCGTATTGAGGTATTTTGGTGCATTGGGCACATCAGCAATCAAGCGCGCTGTAAAACCAATCACCTGCCCACTCGCATCCATCAACGGCACCATCATTCGCCCGCGGAAGAGATCGCCATCGTAGCGGTTCACCAGGCCCGCCTCACGCAACTCCGCCAGCGAAAAGCCTTTTTTCTTAAGATACGTTACCAGAGCCTGACCATCGCGCGGCGCATAGCCAATCTGAAACTGCTGGACAATCGCCTTACTCAGCCGCCGCGTCCGAAACACATACACCAGTGCATCCTGACTCCGCACCAAACAATGCTGATAAAAATTCGCCGCTAGTCGATGTGCCTCAAGCAGCCGCTGCTTGCGCCGCGCCAGGTCGCGATTACCCTTCTGCTCATAGCGCGAAAGATCCACCCCTGCCTTACGCGCCAGCAGCTCCAGCGCCTGCCGAAAGTCTAGCCCCTCCACTTCCATAATAAAGCTAAAGACATCGCCGCCCCGCCCACTACTAAAGTCATGCCAAATATTCTTCTCGGGGCTCACAAAAAAGCTTGGCGTCCGCTCACTGGTAAAGGGGCTCAAGCCTTTGTAACTCCGCCCCGCCCGCTTGAGCTGCACATACTCGCCCACCACATCCTCTATATTCAAGCGCGCCCGCACCTCTTCTTTGGCATCCATAGGTATAGTATACCGCATATGGCATAGGCCAATCGAACTGTGTTTGCCCTCCTTTACTATTCATCCCCTCACCGGGCTTGCTGCATCCACACCACACTAGGCCTTGTCAGCACGCTAGTTGCATCACGTATCTTTAATGAGCTAAAAAAACTTTGTGTGGTATAGAAAATACACCCGTCTCTTACTACAAAACATGAGATATTTTTATATAGTCTATAGGGGTATAGAGTATATAGTATAGAGGGGTATATACTATGCATACTTCATCAATCTGACCTCTGTTAGAGATTATGCTCTTTACCTCTGTTAGTGGTTGTGTTTAAATGGTATTATAGTAACTATGAATCCACAGCAACCATACACTCCCCAACCGAATGGTTCGGCACCGCAGCCCGAGCAACAGCCCCCGCAGCCCAATGCGCCGGCAGCTGCTCCGTATGTCCCCTATTATGCTACCCAAGCGGCGTCACACGGTGCGCAGGATTATGGCTATGGTGCATATAATCCGGCAACGCAGAGCCAACCAACTCAGCCACCGTATCAAGAGCAGCCCACTCCTTCATCGCCGCAGCCTCAGGCTACGCCCTACCAGCCGTATCAGCAGCAGCCACACGACCAACCAGCCAGCCAACCAGCCGCGAGCTATGGCGCAGGCCAGTCATATCACTACGCACCGCAGCCCGAGCAACAGCCAGCCGCAGCGCCCCACCCAACCAATCCACAAACCAGCACAGACACGCCACATGGCTACGCCAATGCTGATGCCTACCCAGGCCCCGGCCAACCCTACCAGCCACAATCGGGCGGCTACAATGGCCAGGCCTATGCCAACCCGCAGCAGCCGCTTGGCGCTACTGCCATGGCTGCTACCGGCGCAGACCTTGGCGCAGCAAGCGAGCCAGACACCTCCTTCCCGGTGGATTACCTCAACGAGATTGCACCCAAGCAGCAGCCAGTGCAGATTAACCGCTTTGCGGTGTTTGGCCTGATCGGCGGCGTACTCCTACTTGCCTTTGCCATTATCATGATGATGGTCAACAGCCAGCCCAACTACACCAAGCAAGCCCAAAGTACCCTAGCCCGCATCGAGACCTTGCAAGCAGCCACCAAGGAGCAGCAATCGCGCCTGACAGAAAATGAGCTCTCAAGCATGAACACCACACTCACCACCTCGCTTGGTAGCATGGGGACAGAACTCAAGTCGTCGCTCAAGGATGCGAAGATCAAGACTGAGCTAGTCGGCGATGCCAAAAAGACCGAAAAAGCCTACTCCGATAAGCTCTCCAAAACGCTCGAAGATGCTTACCTGACTGGCTCGCTCGACCGCGTCTATGCACGCGAAATGAGCTACCAGCTGTCCATCCTCAAGAGCTACCTCCAGAAGCTCAAAACCGCCAGCGGCAACCGCAAAGCCATCGCCGACTACGTTGCCACCAACAGCAAGACGCTCGACGCCGCTACCAAGTCGTTTAGCAACTTTACCTCAACAAAGTAGCAACATACGCTACCCTATCGACAAAAGCTCGCCTCTCTGGCGGGCTTTTGCTGTATTAGGTATTCTGTTTGTATATAACTTTACGGAGCGGTTTTTTCTCCGCAGGACACTGGATGATGCTGGTGTTTTATATGTGCCGATTGTAACGTTTCTCTAGCCGCTCTTCTTTGGGCTATTATAAATTTAAATACGAGAAGCCCCGCAGCGCTAATTCTCTTCTGTTATTCCATTTAGTAGGGTGTATTTTAGGTATCAGAAGGTCGAAGTTTGGGAGTAGCCAGTAGCCGCATTTTACAGTGTTTTATCGAAACGTACGTCCTACTCCGTCACCAGCCGGTAGCTAAGCCGCGCTAGGTCAATCACCTCATCATCGCTCAGCTGGCCACTGCAAATAACAGTGATCCAATGCTTTTTATTGAGGTGGTAGCCTGGCTGAACCGACTCATACCGTTCGCGCAGGGTGCGGGCTAGCTGCGGGTCGCACTTGAGGCTCACCCTTAGTGGCTGCGACCCTTCGGCAATGAGCGCAAACATTTTCTCCTGCTGGCCAGGCACATCCTTGCGCCCTACCTTGTACACCGCGATGCCTTCCCCAAAGGGATAGTCGAGCCACGCCCCAGGCAGGCTGAGCAAAAATTCTTCAAGCTGCTTGTGTGTCATAGCACTATGATACTACAACCACTTATGCCGCACAAAATACCCCACCATCGCTAGCGGTATGAGAACGATCAGGCCAATCATCAGCCAGAAGGCGACATCACTGCGAAATGGCAACTGCACGAAGTTCATCCCGCCTAGGCCCGTCAAGAACGAGACCGGCATAAAGACAGTGGCAACCAAGGTCAGGCGCTTCATCACATCGTTCATGCGGTTAGATACCACCGAGAGATACATATCGAGTGCGCTGGTGAGAAGGTCACGCATTGTATCAATAAGCTCGTGAACGCGCCAGGCGTAGTCGTAACTATCACGCACATACACCGCGCATTTTTTATCAAACAAGACATAGCGACCGTTACTGAGACCATTGAGCACATTCATCAAAGGGAGCACCACTTTGCGCAGGTCGGCTAACTGACGCTTGTACACAAAGAGCTGCTGGAGCTGCCGATTATCTGGGGTGCGAATCATCGTGTCTTCC
>CALHWA010000048.1 GCA_938036845.1 uncultured Candidatus Saccharibacteria bacterium
GCAACGAGAACTACCGCAAGAAGCTATCTAAGACCAGCAAACGTGTCGCCATCCGCCAAGCCCTCACACTCGCTCACCAGGCTGGCAAGATCCAGGTCTTGCCCTTTGAGGACAAGGTAACTGGCAAGACTAAGGACGCTGCGGCGTTTCTCCGCCAGTTCAAGCTCGAGCGCAAAGTGCTGCTCGTCGCTGGCGAGAAGTCGCCCGAGCTGATTCGCTCCACCGCCAACCTCCAGCAGGTGCTGGCTGTGAGTGCGATGTATCTCAATGTCTATTACATTCTTAATGCCGACCATATCGTCCTGTCGCCTCAGGCGCTGGATGTTATTACGGCGTGGCTCGCACAGGAGGACAAATAAATGCAACTCGTATTAGTCACTCCCCGCGCCACCGAAAAAGCCTACCGGCTCATTACTGGCCAAAACACCTACATCTTTGATGTGCCACTGTCGGCCAACAAGCAGCAGATCGCTGCAGCCGTTGAGGCACAATACGATGGCACCAAGGTAGCCAATGTTACCACTGCTGTGCAAAGCGGCAAAGCTATTCGCTACAGCCGGGGCAAGCGCCGCTACCCAGGCACCACACACCGCCACGACAGCAAAAAGGCGTACGTGCGCCTAAGCGAAGGCGAGATCAAGGTGTTTGAGACAGAAGAACAACAGCCGCAAACAGAGCAGAAGGAGGATAAGTAATGCCGATTAAGCAGTACAACCCAACCACTCCCGCCCGCCGCGGCATGACATCGCAGGATCTGAGCGATGTAACGACGCGCAAGCCACTCAAGAGCCTCGTTAAGGCTGGCAAGCAGAAGGCTGGCCGTAATAACACTGGTAAGATCACCGTCCGGCATCGTGGTGGTGGTGTCAAGCGGCACTACCGCTTGCTCGACCATCGCTTGGCTGCTGGCTTGACGCTGACGGTAGAGGAGATCGAGTACGATCCAAACCGCAGTGCACGGATTGCCCGCGTCAAGGATCAGCACGGCCTCTACCACTACATCTTGGCCGACACCCAAATGACCAAGGGCAAGGTCCTCCAGACTGGTGCCGATGCACCAATCGAGGCGAGCAACCGCATGCCACTGGCTAACATCCCGGTTGGTAGCCAAATCTACGCTATCGAGATCAACCACGGTAAGGGTGCGCAGATGGTGCGTAGCGCTGGTACTAAAGCCCAGCTCATGGCCAAAGAAGACGGCTACGCCATGGTGCGGATGCCCAGTGGTGAGGTGCGCAAGTTCCGCCTCGAGTGCGAAGCCAGCATTGGTGTGGTAGGCAACGTCCAGCACCAGAATGTTAAGCTTGGCTCGGCCGGTCGCCGTCGCCGTATGGGGTGGCGTCCAAGCGTCCATGGTAAGGCCATGAACCCAGCCGATCACCCAATGGGTGGTGGTGAAGGCAAGACGGGCCCTGGCCGCATTCCGAAGACGCCATGGGGTAAGCCAGCAATTGGCTTCAAGACCCGCCGCCGCAAATCAAC